>NZ_JBFPJR010000042.1:0-28568 GCF_040838215.1 Nocardioides eburneus
GGTGGCTGGCAGTCACCCGGTGACTGCCAGCCACCGCCATCGTCGCCGCGGTCTGCGGGAAGCGGCCGGCAGCGCGGGCACCGACGCGGCGCGCCCTGCCAGCCGTGTTGTTGCAGCAGCCGCCCGATCTTCGCCGCGGTGACGCACGGGCGGACGTGGACCTGCCCCCATCCGAGCCGCACGGTGTCGCGGTGGCCGAGGGCGGCGTCGAGGTCGCGTTCCAGGTCGCGGTCCCGGTCGAGCGTCCGCTCGTGGAAGAGCCGCCCGTCGAGCTCCACGATGATGCCGAAGGCGGTGTAGACGACGTCACGGTAGAGCGTGCCCTTGGCCGACTCGCGCACCTGACGGTCGCCGGTCGGCAGGCCGTGCGCGCGCTCGACAGCGGCGAGGTACTCCCGCTCCAGTGTCGAGCAGACCCCGTCGGTCACGTCGGCAAGCACCGCTGTGGGCAGGCGCCGGCGCGAGATGCGGCTGCGGGAGTCGAGCGCCTCGAGCAACCGCGTCGCCGTCGTACGCCGTGAGCGGACCGCGTCGGCCAGCGTGGCGATCGCGCTCAGCTCGTCGGTGGCCTCGGCCGCGACGTCGATCGCGGCGTGTTCCACCCGGACGCGGGGCGGGCTGGCGTTCCATCGGACCTTCGCTTCGAGGTCGGCCAGCCGGTGGATCACCGTGCCGGCCGGAGCGCGCAGCACGCGGTCGCGGTGCACGGCGATGTGGATCGGCCCCTCGTCACTACCGCGGCGGCCCGGGCCGTCGTCGGCACGGAGCGCCGACCCATGGGTCAGGGCGGCCGGCTCGGCGTAGAGCACCGCGGCCCAGGCTCGTTGCAGCCAGGTGAGTGGGCCGGTGTGCGTGACGTAGACGCCGGGGTGGACCGAGGCCCACTCCCGGCGGCGCAGACGGCGACGCAGGTCGTTGTCGCTCTCGCCCGCGATGAGAGCCTGCCTGCGGGAGATCACGCCGACCTGGAGGTCGAGCGCCTCGGCGAGGCTCGTCCGGGTGGCGAACGGAGGCAGCGATGGGAGCGGCTCGGTCATGCGTGGACCCTGCCCGGCCTCGCCGGGCCCCAACCCGCCGTCACCGAGGGCTGTGGAAAACGAGATGGCGGTGGCTGGCTGTCATCTGGTGACAGCCAGCCACCGCCACCCTCAGCGGCAGGTCACTCGTCGATGCCGAGCGCGTCCTTCGCCTTCTCGACGCCGCCGTCGAGCTGATCCTCGAACTTGCCGCCGGTCTTCTCGTTGATCAGGCCCTCCGCCTTGTCCAGCCCCGCGGACACCTGGTCCGGGTGGTCCTCGGCGAGGTCCTTGGCCTTGTCGATGGCGTCGTCAAGGAAGCCCATGTTCGTTTCCCCCCATGCGTGAGACGGCCCCGAGCGGGCCGCGACCGTTCGACACCTTAGGCAGGACGGCGGTGTGCGCGCCACGGCTGTGGCTGTGAGTTCGCTGAACGTTCGTCACGGCGCGTCCCCCATGAGCGGCTCTCGGGCCGCTCCCGCCGAGGGAACCGGGCGCCGCCACACTAGTCATATGACTGCCGCCGCCGACAGCCCGAGACCGGGAGGCCCACGGGAGGTCCCGATCGTCGCCGTGGTGGGTGCGACGGCCGCCGGGAAGACGTCCCTCTCCCTCGATCTCGCCGAGGCGCTCGGCGGCGAGATCGTCAACACCGACGCGATGCAGGTCTACCGCGGCATGGACATCGGGACGGCCAAGCTGCCGCCCGCCGAGCGGCGCGGGATCCCGCACCACCTCCTCGACCTGCTCGCCGTCACCGAGCCGGCGACGGTCGCGGAGTTCCAGCAGTGGGCCCGTCGCGTCATCGCGGGCCTGCGCGCCGAGGGCCGGCCGCCGGTCCTGGTCGGCGGCAGCGCGCTCTACACGCGGGCGATCCTCGACCGGTTCGAGTTCCCCGGGACCGACCCCGCCGTACGCGCGCGGCTCGAGGAGGAGCTCGCCGAGGTGGGGGAGAAGGCGCTCCACGACCGGCTCCGTGCCCTCGATCCGGAGGCGGCCGACAGGATCCTGGTCGAGAACGGCCGGCGTACGGTCCGCGCGCTCGAGGTCATCGAGCTGACCGGGAAGCCGTTCAGCGCGAGCCTGCCGACCCTGGAGTACGCCGACCCGGCCACCGTGCAGATCGGCGTCGACATCGACCGGCCGACCCTCGACGCCCGGATCGCGCAGCGGGTGGAGGAGATGTTCGCCCAGGGGTTCGTCGCCGAGGTGGCGCGGCTGCTGGAGGAGGGCCTCGCGGAGGGGCGTACGGCGAGCATGGCGATCGGCTACCGGGAGGTGGCCGCCCACCTGGCCGGCGAGCTGAGCGAGACCGAGGCGCGCGAGCGCACCACCGCCGCGACCCGTCGCTTCGCGCGTCGGCAGGACGCGTGGTTCCGCAAGGACCCGCGCATCGTGTGGGTGCCCTTCGACGCCCCCGACCGGGTGGATCGCGCGCTGGCCGCGGTCGCCCGGCTCGGCCCGCCCGGAGCCGTCGCCGGGCGCTGAGCGACGTTTGGCAGGGCGTCGGCCGGGACACCGGGGGCAAGGTCCGTCTCTCTCGGGAGGAGTGACATGCACCGTCGCGTCCCTGCCGCCCTCGCCGCGGCCGCGCTCACCACCACCGCGCTCTCCGTCGCGCCCGTCTCGGGCCCGGCTCGGGCGAGCGGCGTGCCGCCGGCGCGGCACTCGGCGGGGGTCCCTCACGCCTCGCCGCCGACCAAGCAGGCGACGATGGTCGGCTACGGCGGCGGCATCGCGACCGTCGACGCCGACGCCAGCCGGGTCGGGCTGCAGGTACTCAGGCGGGGCGGCAACGCCGCCGACGCGGCGGTCGCGGCCGCGGCGGCGCTCGGCGTCACCGAGCCCTACAGCAGCGGCATCGGAGGCGGCGGCTACTTCGTCTACTACAACGCCCGCACGGGCAAGGTCGGCACGATCGACGGCCGGGAGACCGCACCCGCCGCGATGCCGCACGACGCCTTCATCGACCCGAGCACCGGCCAGCCCTATCCGTTCACTCCGCAGCGTGTGACGAGCGGGATCTCGGTCGGCGTGCCCGGGTCGCTGGCGACCTGGCAGCGTGCGCTCCGGCGGTGGGGGACACGGTCGCTGGCGCGGGAGCTGCGCCCCGCGGCCGCGCTCGCGCGTCGCGGTTTCGTCGTCGACAAGACGTTCCACCAGCAGACCGAGGACAACGCCGCCCGGTTCAAGGCCTTCACCTCGACGAAGCGGCTCTTCCTCCCCGGCGGCCACGCGCCGGCGGTCGGCAGCCGCTTCCGAAACCCGGCGCTCGCGCGGACCTACGACCTGATCGCCCGGCGGGGGATCAAGGCGCTCTACGACGGCCCGTTGTCCGGCGAGATCATCCGCGCCGTCCAGCACCCGCCGAAGACCTCTGACACCGATCTGCCCGTGCCGCCCGGCGTGATGACGCGCCGGGACCTCGCCGGTTACGCCACGGTCGACCGGGCGCCGACGCACGTGCGCTACCGCGGTCGTGACGTCTACGGCATCGCGCCGTCGTCCTCGGGAGGCGCGACCGTGGGGGAGGCGCTCAACATCCTGGGACGTTATGACCTGCGTGGCATGAGCGCCGCCGACGCGCTCCACCACTACCTCGAGGCGAGCGCCTTGGCCTACGCCGACCGCAATGCGTACGACGGCGACCCGGCCTACGTCCACGTGCCGCTGAAGGACCTCCTCTCCAAGCGGTACGCCGCCGAGCGGTCCTGCGCCATCTCACCGACCACCGCGATGAGCCGGCCGGTGCCGGCAGGCGACGTGGCGTCGTACGACGGTCGGTGCGAGGGCTCCACGACGACGGCCGCCTCCCAGCGACCCGACACGGAGAACGTCGAGACCACCAACATGACGGTCGCCGACAAGTGGGGCAACGTCGTCGAATACACGCTGACCATCGAGCAGACCGGTGGCTCCGGGATCGTGGTCCCCGGGCGTGGGTTCCTGCTCAACAACGAGCTGACCGACTTCAGCGCGGTCTACGACCCTGCGGACCCCAACCGGATCGAGCCTGGCAAGCGCCCGCGCAGCTCGATCTCCCCGACGATCGTGCTTCAAGGCGGCAGCCCGTGGCTCGCGGTCGGCTCACCCGGCGGCGCCACGATCATCACGACGGTGCTGCAGATCCTCTTCGACCGCATCGACCGTGGCATGACGCTGCCGGAGGCCATCGCCGCGCCGCGCGCCTCCGACCAGAACACCGCGACGGCGACGGCCGAGCAGTCCTTCATCGATGAGTACGGCGACGCGCTCGCCGGCTACGGCCACCGCTTCGCCGTGCCCGGACCGCCGGGGTCGAGCGCCGCCGAGATCGGGGCCGCCACCGGGATCGAGCTCGACGCCCGCGGGCAGCTCACGGTCGCGGCCGAGCCCGTCCGGCGTGGCGGCGGGTCGGCGCTCGTGGTCAGGCCGGGGCGGTGAGCGGTCGACGCCGTACGCTTGCGGGGTGACGACGACGTGGACCGAGATCTTTGACCTCGACGATCTGGTGGCGCTCGTGGGGCTGCCCAACGAGCGGGTGGCCAACAAGGCCCGCCCGGCGCTGATCGACGTCGACCGGCAGTGGCTCGCGGCCAGCCCGTTCTGTGTCCTGGCCACCGCTGACGCCGAGGGTCGCTGCGACGCGTCGCCGAAAGGTGACCCCGCGGGCCGGCTGGTCCACGTCATCGACGACACCACGATCGCGCTCGCGGAGCGCCCGGGCAACCGGAGGGTCGACGGCTACCGCAACATCCTGGTCAACCCGCATGTCGGGCTGAACTTCCTCATCCCGGGCCGTGGTGACACGTTGCGGATCAACGGACGTGCCCGGCTCGTCTCCGACGCGCCGTTCTTCGACGACATGGTGGTCAAGGGTCACCGGCCGCTGCTCGCGCTGGTCGTCGAGATCGAGGAGATCTTCTTCCACTGCGCCAAGGCGTTCCTGCGCTCGGGGCTGTGGCGGCCCGAGACCTGGGCGCCGGAGGCTCGAGTGCCGCGGCGGGCCGTCATCGCCAAGGAGGCGGAGAAGGACCCGCGCAGCCAGGAGGAGCTCGAGAGCTACTACGGCGAGACCTACGCCGAGGGGCTCTACTGATGGCCGGCCCGACCTCCTACCCGTTCCTCAAGGGCCACGGCACCGAGAACGACTTCGTCGTCCTGCTCGACCCCGACGGCACGGTCCACGGCGACCTCGCCCCCGAGCGGGTCCGGGCGCTGTGCGACCGCCGCGCCGGCATCGGCGCCGACGGCGTCCTCCGGGTCGTCCGGACGATCGCCTACGCCCCCGAGCAGGCAGGCGAGGCGGAGTGGTTCATGGACTACCGCAACGCCGACGGCTCGGTCTCCGAGATGTGCGGCAACGGTGTCCGTGTCTTCGCCCGCTTCCTCCTCGAGGCGGGCCTGGCGACCTCGCCGGTGCCGATCGCGACGCGGGCCGGGCTCAAGACCGTCACCGTCGACGGGACCGGCCCCATGGCCGTCTTCACCGCTGACATGGGGCAGCCGAAGGTGCTCGGCGCCAGCCAGGTGACCATCGAGCACCACTTCTGGCAGGCGACGCATGTCGACATGGGCAACCCGCACGCAGTCGCCTTCGTCGACGACCTCGACCCTCATGGTCCGGTCGGTCCGCTGGTCGACCCGCCGGTGCACGACGAGGATGAGTACCCCGACGGCGTCAACGTCGAGTTCGTGGTCACCCGGGGCGAGCGTCATGTGGCGATGCGCGTCCACGAGCGCGGCAGCGGCGAGACACGCTCGTGCGGCACGGGGGCCTGCGCGGCGATGGTCGCCGCAGCCGAGGCGGCGGCGGACACCCCGGCGATCACGGGACAGGACGTCACCTACCGCGTCGACGTGCCCGGCGGCGTCCTCGCGGTGACCTGGACCACCGACGACCGCGTGCTCCTGACGGGCCCCGCGGTGCTGGTGGCGGAGGGCGAGACCCAGCTCTGACCCCGGCTCGGGGGACCGGGACCCCGACTCGCGGGTTACCGGCCGGTAGGGCCATGCCGGTGGCCGCCGATCGCCCGGGCTAGGATCCGGCGCATGGAGCTGACCAACACCACCGCCATCGTCACCGGCGGCGCCAGCGGGATCGGAGCGGCGTGCGTGCGCCAGCTCGCCGAGCGTGGCGCGACCGTGATCATCGCCGACCTGCAGGCCGACAAGGGCGAGGCCCTGGCCGAGGAGGTCAAGGGTGTCTTCGCGCAGGTCGACGTGACCAGGACCGAGCAGATCACCGCCGCCGTCGAGCAGGCCGCCTCCCTCGCGCCGCTCAAGGCCGCGGTCAACTCGGCCGGCATCGGCTCGGCGATCCGCACGATCGGTCGTGACGGCCAGATCGAGTCGGCGTTCCCGATCGACGGCTTCCGCAAGGTCATCGACATCAACCTGATCGGAACGTTCGACGTCGTACGCCAGGCCGCCACGGTGATGAGCCGCAACGAGCCGGACGCCAACGGCCAGCGCGGTGCGATCGTCAACCTGGCGAGCGTCGCCGCCTTCGACGGCCAGATCGGCCAGGCGGCGTACTCCGCCTCCAAGGGCGGGATCGTCGGCCTCACCCTCCCGCTCGCGCGCGACCTCTCCGCCGCCGGCATCCGGGTCAACACGGTCGCGCCGGGTCTCATCGACACCCCGATCTATGAGTTCGTGCCCGACCCGGAGGAGTTCAAGGCCAACCTCGGCAAGAACGTCCTCTTCCCCAAGCGCCTCGGCGCGCCCGCCGAGCTCGCGTCGATGGTGCTCGAGCTGCTCACCAACGACTACATGAACGGCGAGACCGTCCGCGTCGACGGCGGTATCCGGATGCCTCCCAAGTAGTTCGAATCGGTCGTTCTGCCCGGGTGGGGCGTGGGGGAGTCGTTAACGAAGAGACGCGCGCTGGGGTGGCGCCGTACGCTTGAAGGCGTATGACGAACTCACATGACTTCTCCGTCGAGGACGACCTGAGCCAGGCCCTCGACGCGACCCGCGGCTGGGACGACGCCGCGGACGACAGCACGGAGCCGGCGGACGGCTTCGAGTCGGGGTACGCCGACGAGGCCGACCCCGAGGACGAGGACCCCACCGTCGGGGCGATGGAGCTCGCGGAGCGCCACGCCCTGCGCCGCATCGCGACCCTGCGGACCGAGCTCGAGGACATCACCGAGGTCGAGTACCGCCAGCTCCGGCTCGAGCGTGTCGTGCTCGTCGGCGTCTGGACGGGCGGGACCCAGCAGGACGCCGAGAACTCCATGGCCGAGCTGGCGCTGCTCGCCGAGACCGCCGGCTCGGAGGTGCTGGAGGCGATCTACCAGCGCCGTCAGGCCCCCGACCCGGCGACCTACATCGGCCGCGGCAAGGTCGAGGCGATCCGCGAGATCGTGCAGGTCACCGGGGCCGACACCGTCATCGCCGACGGTGAGCTGGCGCCGAGCCAGCTGCGCAACCTGGAGGACCGGCTCAAGGTCAAGGTCGTCGACCGGACCGCGCTCATCCTCGACATCTTCGCCCAGCACGCCAAGTCCAAGGAGGGCCAGGCCCAGGTCGAGCTCGCGCAGCTCAACTACATGAAGCAGCGCCTGCGCGGCTGGGGTGGCAACCTCTCCCGCCAGGCCGGTGGCCGGGTCGCCGGCGGGGCCGGCATCGGCGGCCGTGGTCCTGGTGAGACCAAGATCGAGACCGACCGGCGCCGGATCAACACCAAGATCGCGAAGCTCAACCGCGAGCTCAAGGAGATGAAGTCCACCCGCGACACCAAGCGGGCCGGGCGTCGTCGCCACCAGATCCCGGCGGTCGCGATCGCGGGCTACACCAACGCCGGCAAGTCGAGTTTGCTCAACCGGCTCACCGACGCCGGCGTGCTGGTCGAGGACGCGCTCTTCGCCACGCTCGACCCCACCACGCGGCGTACGACGACGGCTGACGGCCGCGTCTACACCATGTCGGACACGGTCGGCTTCGTGCGTCACCTGCCCCACCAGCTCGTCGAGGCGTTCCGCTCGACCCTGGAGGAGGTGGCCGACGCCGACCTCGTGCTCCACGTCGTCGACGGCTCCCACCCCGACCCCGAGGGCCAGATCAGCGCCGTGCGCGAGGTGTTCGCCGAGATCGGCGCCGGGGACGTGCCCGAGCTGGTCGTGATCAACAAGGCGGACCTCGCCGACCCCGTGGCGCTGCAGCGGCTGCAGCGCCGTGAGCCGCACAGCGTGGTGGTCTCCGCGAAGACCGGCGAGGGCATCGCGGAGGCGCTCGCCGCGGTCGAGGCCGACCTGCCGCGGCCCTCGGTCGAGTTCCATGCGCTGCTGCCCTACAGCAGGGGCGACCTGGTCAACCGGCTGCACCAGCACGGCGAGATCGACAGCCTCGAGCACACCGGCGACGGCACGGTCGTCCGTGGACGCGCCAACGCCGACCTGGCGGGTGAGCTGGCGCCGTACGCCATCGCGGCGGTCTGACCCTCGACCCCTCCAGCCCGGTTGCCTCCGCCGGGTTTAGTGCCGCTCCGCCGTGGGAAGGTGCCTCGCGCCCCCAGAGAGAAGGAGCGCGCGTGCCGACGCTGACAGCGGAGAAGAGGGTCCTCCACGTGGACCTGCAGGGCGAGACCATCAGAGCGGCGCAAGGCTCGATGGTCGCCTACACCGGGAAGGTCGACTTCAAGCATGCCGGGATGGGTGGCGGCGGAGGGCTGAAGGCGGCGCTGAAGCAGCGCGTCGCCGGTGAGTCGATCGCGCTCATGGAGTGCACCGGCGCGGGCCGCGTGACGCTCGCCCAGGACGCCCTCGACGTCACGCTGGTCGACCTGCCCGGCGACACGCTGCAGGTCGAGTCGGAGTCGATCCTTGCGGTCACCGACGGGCTGCGCCTCGACGTGAGGTTCACCGGTCTACGGGGCATGACCACCGGTCAGGGCTTGGCGACGACCACGGTGACCGGGCACGGCCAGGTGGCGCTGCTCAGCGACGGGCCGCTGATCGGCCTGGAGGTCGGGCCGGGCGTTCCGTTGGTCGTCGACCCGGACGCGTACGTCGCCAGCCGCGGCCAGCTCCAGATGAACCTCGTCTCGGGCGTCTCGTGGAAGACCTTCGTCGGGGAGGGCTCCGGGGAGCCCTTCTCCCTGCGCTTCGAGGGCCAGGGCGTCGTCTTCATCCAGCCGGCGGAGAGGTGAGCACGCCGATGAGCAGCATGGGCACGACCGGCTCGTTCGAGCAGGTCAACAGCAAGGTCGTCCGCGTCCCGGTCTCGCCCGCCCAACCGGTGCTGGCGCGGCGCGGAGCGATGCTCGGCTACAGCGGACAGGTGACGTTCCGGCCGGTCTTCGGGCAGGGGCACGGCGTCGGCGGCGTCGTGGGCGCGGCGATGTCGGGGGAGTCCAACCCCATGATGGCGACCGAGGGCGAGGGCTCGGTCCTCTACGGCTACCGCGGCCTCCACGTCACGGTGCTCCAGCTCGACGGCAGCGCCTCGCTCACCTGCGAGGCCGACCGGCTGCTGGTCCACTCGGCGCACCTGCAGTCCTCCGTCGAGTTCATCGGCCAGGGCGGCGTCCGGGCCGCTGTGCGCGGTGCTGTGACGGGTCAGGGGCTGTTCACCACCCGGCTCCACGGCACCGGCCCGGTGGCGTTGCTCTCCCACGGTGGCACGTTCGCGATGCCGATCGACGGCGAGACCGTCGGCGTCGACCCGCAGGCCTACGTCGGCCACGTCGGTGCGCTCCAGGTCGAGCTGTCCGCGAAGGTCGGCTGGCGCGACGCCGTCGGACGAGGCTCGGGCGAGGCGTTCCAGCTGCACGTGTCCGGCCACGGGACGGTCTACGTCCAGGCCTCCGAGAAGAAGTTCTGAGAAGGAGCCCCGATGGAGTCCTCGACCACGTCACCGACGACCTTCGGTCCGCACACGCTGCCGGCCAACGACAACATCAACCCCTACGCGTTCAGCGTCGACCTCGACGGGCAGTGGTTCATCACCAAGGGGGCGATGATCGCCTACTACGGCGACATCCGCTTCGAGGCGGTCACCGCCTTCGCCTCCCAGCAGGCCTGGGTGGCGGCGCGCTTCTCCTCGCCGGTCTACATCCATGACTGGGTGATCGCGGAGGGCCACGGCAAGCTCGTCCTCGGCGACCGCGGGTTCGACATCAACTCCTACACGCTCGAGGACGGCAACCTGGTCATCAAGGCCAACAACCTGCTCGCGTTCGAGCCGACGCTCGAGCTCAAGCAGTCGATCGTGCCCGGGTTCGTGACCCTCATCGGCTCCGGCACCTTCCTGGCCTCGTCCAACGGCCCGGTCATCTTCGTGGAGCCGCCCTTCCGTGCGGACCCCGAGGCACTGCTCGGCTGGGCGGACGTCCCGTCCCCGTCGGTCCACCACGACGCCGCGTGGATGGCGCAGTCCTTCGCGACGGCGGTCCAGGGCATGGTCGGCCGGGCGTCGGGGGAGGAGCGTCAATACGACTTCACCGGCGCCGGCACCATCCTGCTGCAGTCCTCGGAGGTCGTCCGCCACGATCCCTCGCTCGCGCGGCTCGTCGAGTCGCAGACCGACCTGCTCTCGCCGAGCCAGGCGGGGGCGCTCGGCCGCAAGCTGCTCGCTCGCGAGCAGGCCGCGAAGAGCTGAGGAGTGCCCTCCCCTCGCCCGTGTGAGGGACGCGCCCGCCGAAGATCCGGGATTCCGGGGTGGGACACGTCATCATTGCTCGTCGTGGACAGGGGGACGTACGACGGGCGCCGGGTCGCGGCGCGCGCCGCTCCGGTCGGCGTACTCCTCCTCGTGGTGGCGCTCCTCGGTGGCCTGCTCGCCGGCTGCGGCGAGTCGCCGGAGGAGCGGGCGGCGCGGATCCACGGCATGTGCGCGCTCTACCGCCACCTCGCCGACGACCGCGCCCGGATGGTGACGGGCTCGGGGAAGCGGGTGGTCGTCATCGGCGACTCCTGGTCCGTCGGGCGCAACCTGCCCGACCCGGCGCAGTCGTGGCCGGCGGCGCTCCCGGGCGAGATCCATGTCGCGGGCTTCTCCGGGAGCGGCTTCTCGGAGCAGGACATGAGCAAGTGCGGAGAGGTTTCCTTCGCCGACCGCGCCTCCGCGGCGGTCTCGGGGGGCGCCAACCTCGTCGTCGTCGAAGGTGGGCTCAACGACGTGATCCGCACCAACGCCTCCATCCGGGCCGGGTTCGACAAGCTGATGACCATCCTGTCGCCGTACGACGTCGTGGTGATCGGTCCGACGATCACGCCGCGCCACGGCACGAAGGCGGTGCGCGTCGACCGGCTCCTGCACCGGCTGTGCAACCGGGTCGGGGTGCCCTACGTGAGCACCCTCGACATCGACCTGCGCTACATGCCCGACGGCCTGCATCCGACCGCGTCCGGCCATCGTCGGTTCGGCACGCTCGTGGCTGAGCGGATCGCGCGCACCGTCCCGACGCGCCCCGCGGTCAGTCCGTAGCGCCTCGTCAGTCCGTAGCGCCGTCGCGTCGCGCCGCGCCGGCCCTGGACCCGTCACGTCGCCGCCACCGGAGAGCCGCGACGAGACTGTCCGTGGCCACGGTTAAGGTGCTCCGGTGCGTTCCGAGACCGTCCAGCAGATGCCCGTCACGACCGCCCTCGAGGCCGCGGTCGAGGCGCTGGGCGGCCAGCGGCGCGACGGCCAGGTGCGGATGGCGGAGGCGGTCGCCGAGGCGCTGGCCAACGACGAGCACCTGCTCGTCCAGGCCGGGACCGGCACGGGCAAGTCGCTGGCCTATCTCGTGCCGGCGCTGATGCACGACAAGCGGGTCGTGGTCGCGACCGCGACCCTCGCGCTGCAGCACCAACTGGTCGAGCGCGACATCCCGCGGCTGGTGGCCGCCGTCGGCGACCGGCCCGGCGTCGACGCCACCTTCGCCGTGCTCAAGGGCCGGAGCAACTACGCCTGTCTCCACCGCATCCGTGAGGGCGTCCCCGACGACCAGGGCACGCTCGTCGACGTCCCGCTCGGCCCGATGGCGACGAAGGTCGTCGAGCTCAGGGAGTGGGCCGAGAAGCAGGCGGAGGAGGGTGGCACGGGCGAGCGGGACAACGCGCCCCGCCACAACGACCGGGAGTGGCGCCAGGTGAGCGTCAGCCACCGCGACTGCCTGGGCGCGTCGAAGTGTCCGTTCGGCGCTGAGTGCTTCGTCGAGGTGGCCCGCGAGAAGGCCCACCGCAGTCACCTGATCGTCACCAACCACTCGCTGCTCGCGATCGACGCGATCGAGGGCGTGCCGATGATCCCCGACTACGACGCCGTGGTGATCGACGAGGCCCACGAGCTGGTCGCGCGGGTCACCCAGGCGGCCACCGACGAGCTCTCTGCGGCCGACGTCGAGCGCGCCGCGCGCCGCTCCCAGCGCCACGTCGACGGCGGCGAGGCCGACGATCTCGCCGACGCCGCCGACGCCCTGCGGGCCGTGATCGGCGACACGAGGCCCGGTCGGTTCGAGACCGTGCCGAGCGATCTCGGTGACGCTCTGGTGCTCGTTCGCGACGCGGCGCGCGCCTGCCTGTCGGCCTACCCCAAGGTGAAGGACGACGACGCGCCCGACGCCGGCCTCCAGCAGGCGCGGGGGACCGTCCAGGACGTCTTCGCGATCGCGGAGCGGATGGCGGCCCATGTCGAGGCCGACGTGCTGTGGCTCGCGGAGGGCACCGAGAGGATCCCGCCGCGGCTCTGCGTCGCGCCCCTCCAGGTCTGGGCGCAGATGCGCGACAAGCTGCTCACCGACAAGACCGTCGTCTTCGCCAGTGCCACGCTCAAGCTCGGTGGCGACTTCGGCGCCGTGGCGGGGTCGCTCGGGCTGAAGGCGGCGGAGCGCGTCGAGCCCGGGACCGACGCCCAGCGCACGGAGGACGTCCTGCCCTGGATCGGGCTCGACGTCGGCAGCCCGTTCGACTACGGCCGTCAGGGGATCCTCTACGTCGCCCGTCACCTGCCGCCGCCCGGACGCGACGGCCTCGGGGCGGCCCAGCTCGACGAGATCGTCGAGCTGATCGACGCTGCGGACGGCCGCGCGCTCGGGCTCTTCTCGAGCCGCCGTGCGGCCGAGACGGCAGCGGAGGCGGTGCGCGAGCGTCTGCCCCACCTGACGACGCTCGCCCAGGGCGACGCCCAGCTGCCCGAGCTCGCGGCGCAGTTCGTCGGCGACCCCCACACGGTGCTGTTCGGGACGCTGAGCCTGTGGCAGGGGCTCGACGTGCCGGGTGACACGTGCCAGCTCGTGCTCATCGACCGGATCCCGTTCCCGCGGCCCGACGACCCCCTGATGTCGGCGCGCCAGAAGGCCGCCGACAAGGCCGGCGGCAACGGCTTCATGCAGGTCGCCGCGACCCACGCGGCGCTGCTGCTCGCGCAGGGCGCCGGCCGCCTGATCCGCACCACCAGCGACCGCGGCGTGGTGGCCGTCCTCGACCCGCGGCTCGCGACCGCGCGCTACGGCGGGTTCCTCAAGGCCAGCCTGCCGCCGATGTGGGCGACCACGGACGGTGGTGTCGCCCGTCAGGCGCTCGCGCGGCTCGCGGCGGCGGCGAAGGCGGATGCCGGACGGACGACGGCGGCTCAGCGCCCCTGATCGGGGGCACCGGGCCGCCGTCGTACCAGCGTCGGGCTCAGCCCTTGACGAGCGTGCCCTTCCAGGTGTCGCGCAGAGCGTCGTACTTCGGCTTGCCGTGGCAGGACATGCCGGTGCCCTTCCAGCAGGTGTAGGAGCGGGCGGCGCTGGCGAGCGTGAGCTCGGCCTTCTGCACGGTCTTCGTCGCGAACGGCACCGCCACGCTGCCGTTCCCGCGGCCGTTGACCTTGACCGGGTACTTCTTCAGCGCGCCGGACTTGAGGTAGACCGTCACGATCGCGGCCTGCATGCCCGGACGCGTCAGGTGGACCTGGACACGGAGCTTCCGCCCCGCCGGGACGTTGTGGGACACGAACCGGGTGGAGGCCGAGGTGAGGTGCTGCAGGGTGTAGGCCCCGTTCGCGCTGGAGGAGGCCGGGCGGATCGTCACCGACTTCGTGATCGGCGCGATCGGGTACTTGTTGGCCCGGCCCTCGCGGTAGGCCCGCCAGGGGTGGTGGTTGGCCTCGGCGAACTGGAGATAAAGGGTGCGGAAGAGCTTGCCGCGGTCGGCGACCGCGTCGGCGACGGCCTGGATGGAGTAGTCGTTCTTCTTCTTGCCCTTGGTGCTGTCCGCGTGCTGCCAGATCTGGCGCAGGATCAGCGGCATCCCGCCGACCTTCCGGGGCATCCGCTCAGAGAGGTAGCGGAAGAAGATCCAGTTGCCGTAGACGCCGTATGTGGTCTGCTTGTCGAGCGGGGTGCGCGGACGCCGGAGTTGGCCGTAGGGGAGGTACTGCAGGTTGTCGTTGACCGCGCTGTAGATCTCGTCCTCGGCCCAGACGGCGGTGCCCTCCATGAGCCAGAGGTCCTCACCGGCGTCGTACCCGAACTGGATCGCGTGGAAGAACTCGTGGGCAGCGGTCACCTGGAGGTTCTGGAGCGGGGTGTTCTCCGGGTACTGCCGGTGGGCGTAGTCGTTGTCGAGCACGCAGTAGGCCTTGGCGGTCGTCGAGCCCTGCGGTGCGTTCGCCGGCTTCCCGTCCGGGGCGCAGTAGCCGTAGTAGCCCTGGTCGAAGACGTCGCGCAGGTAGATGTCGACGTAGTTCTTCTTGCCGCCGACGGCGCCGTCGCCGACCGGCCGGCGGTAGCCCGCCTTGTGGTAGCGCGCGTAGACGTTCTCCATCACGCTGCGGACCTGCTTGACCCAGGCCCAGGAGGACTTGTCGTCACCGCTGGTCAGCCAGTGGATGCAGATCGGCACCTTGGTGCTACAGAGCCGCTTCCCCGGCGTGGGGCGCGCGAGCATGCGCGACGCCGTCGACTGGTCGCTCGCCGACATCTGGTCGCGGTGGACGTAGAGGTTCGCCAGCGCCATCGTCGCGTCGCGCCCGTGCACGAGCGTCTGCTTCGCCCGGCGTGCGGACTTCGGCGCGAGGACGTCGGCCGCCTGGTCGAGCGCCCGGCGCGCGGCGAGGGTGGTGGTCCGCTCGGTGAGCGTCAGCCCCGCGATCACGGAGGGCGAGCTCGAGCTCCCTGAGCCCGGGGCGCCCGCGGGTCCGGCGTACGCCGGCACGGTGACGGCCACGCCGGCCGAGACGATCACGGCGAGGAGGGTGGTGCGGGCGAGGGCGGACAGGGCGGGGAAGCGAGAGGAAGGCATCGAGTACCAAACAGTCGACGACAGGTCGGGCCGGATCCGGACGCCTACCGCGACGGTTCGCCGACTCGGCGGCCCTTCGAGTGGTCCTCGTCCGCAGATGCGGCCTCCAGCACTATAGGCCGCTGGCTGAACGCCGAGACACTCACGACACCCGCGATGACCACCATCCATCCCACGATCACGTCGAGCGTCCAGTGGTTGCCGGTGCCGACCACGACGATCGCGGTCGCCGCGGCGGAGAGACCGGCGAGCAGGCGGACGACCCAGCTCCGGACGTTGCGCCAGACGACGATCGCGACCCAGAGCGACCAGCCGCAGTGCAGCGAGGGGAACGCCGCCAGCTCGTTGGTGAGATGACCCATCCCCTTCGGCGCCGACGCGTCGGCCCCCCACCAGCCCTGGTCGGAGTGGAGCAGGAGCACGTCGTCGTAGAGGTGGGGGAAGAAGCGCGGAGGCGCCGTCGGGAGCATGAGGTAGAGCGCGAGCGCCAGGACGGTGCCGACGACCAGCGCGCGCCGTGCCGGCAGATAGCGGTGCCGGCCACGGGCGTAGAGCCAGACGAGCACGACGAGGGTCAGGATGTAGTGGGCGGTGGAGTACCAGTAGCAGCCCAGCAGCCCGATCAGGTCGTGGTGGACGAAGAACTGGTTGAGTCCGTGCTCCCAGTCGAGGTCGACGGCGCGCTCGATGCTGAGGATTTGCCGGGCCCGACTCTTGGCCTCCGCCATGTTGTTGCTCGCGAGCAGTCGCGAGGACGTGTAGGCGATGTAGAGCACGGTGACGAAGATGAGCTCGCGGATGCCCGCGCGCACGCCGGCGAGGCGCTGCCACAGGGTGCGCGGCAGGACGCCGTGCTCCACCGACGGCTGAACCGTGATGCCTGGCACCGCCGACCCGGTGTCGGCGACGGACCGACCGGCGATGTCGCCGCTCGTGATGCCCTCGTCGTGCACGCTGCCCCCGCAAGTTCCGTCGATCCGGATCACCCTAGCCAATGAGGAGCAGCGGCCGACTCGGGGAATACCCCTCGTGGGGTACGGAGCCTCAGATCGGGCGCGCGCCGGCCCCGACGTGGACGTCGGGACCGGCGCGACAAGCCCGGCCACCGGGCGTCAGAGGCTCCGCAGCACCGCCGTGACCTTGCCGAGGATCGTGGCATGGGTCCCGTCGATCGGCTCGTAGGCCGGGTTGTGGGGGAGCAGCCAGACCTGGCCGCCCTTGCGCTGGAAGGTCTTCACCGTCGCCTCGCCGTCGATCATCGCGGCGACGATCTCGCCGTTCTCAGCGGTCGGCTGCTGCCGGACGACGACGTAGTCGCCGTCGCAGATCGCCGCGTCGACCATGGAGTCGCCCGAGACGTGGAGGAGGTAGAGCGTCCCGTCGCCCACGAGCTGCTTGGGCAGGGGGAAGACGTCCTCGACCTGCTGCTCGGCGAGGATCGGCCCGCCGGCCGCGATGCGTCCGACGATCGGGACGTAGGCCGCGTCGGGACGGGAGTCTCCGACGCCCGTCTCGTCGAACGGGGTCTCCTCGGCCGCGGAGATCGCCTTGCGCGCCGCGAGCACCTCCGGCAGGAAGACCTCGAGCGCCCGGGGACGGTGGGGATCGCGCTTGATGAACCCCTTCTGCTCGAGGACCTTCAGTTGGTGGGCGACGCTGCTGGTGCTGGTCAGCCCGACCGCCGAGCCGATCTCCCGCATGCTCGGCGGATATCCACGCTTCTCGATGCAGTCGCGCAGATGGGCCAGGATCCGCTGCTGGCGGGGGGTGAGACCCGTGGCGTCCGGCGGACCGTCGGGGAGCTCGCGCACGCCGTTCGGCGACTCTCGGGTCGACTTGGGCTTCGTCATGCCTCAACGGTAGACCGCCGGCCGGGCGAGTTCAAACATCTGTTCGAAGCGTGTCGACCTCCACCGTTCGAACGCTTTTTCGGCAAGGCCTTGCTTCTGTTCGAACAGGTGATCTAGTCTCGCTCATGTGTTCGATCGAATGTCTGGTCGAACGGCCCCGCGGTCGCCGCGCAGCAGCGGTCGATGAGAACTGTCGGTGGCCGCCGGTAGACATCGCGTCGAACCGCCCCAGCGGACCCGACTTCCCCAGGAGCTTCCGATGAGCACCCTCAGCCTCGCCCACGTTCCGTACGCCGCCCCGCGCCGCTCCACGGTGCGGCTCACCCGTCGCGGGCGTGTGGTCGTGTTCGTGGTGACGCTCCTGGCCGTGATGGCGGTCGGCTTCGTCGGGGCGAGCATTTCGGGCGCCTCGCAGGAGAAGGGTGTGGGCGTCTCGACCCGCACGGTCGTGGTCGGCACCGGTGACACGCTGTGGGACCTCGCCTCCGATGCCGCTGACGGCGGCGACATCCGCTCGATGGAGCAGACGATCAAGGACCTCAACGGCCTTGACTCCGGGATGCTCATCGCCGGCCAGACCCTCCGGATCCCGAACTGACCCGGTGGGCGCTGGCGCTCGCCGGGACGTAGACCGCCGCCAGCCGATTCGACCCCGGCTGGCGGCGGCACGGGGAAGACGAGGGGTGGGGCTCCGCCGGGAGGCGCGGTCCCACCCCTCGTTCGTCGGGGAGTGTCAGTCGGCGCGGTGCCGGCGTGCAGTCGTCGGCGCGGGCGTCCCGGGGTCGTCATCGGGTGCGGGCTGGGGTTGCATGGCCGCCGTAGGGTCGGATGGCCGTGTCTCGGGCGGGAGCGATGCGGGCGCTGGGCCGGAGGTCAGCCCGAGTGCTCGACCCAGGCGAGCGAGCAGCATGAGACCGGCGAAGAGGCAGGCGACGGCGCCGACGGCGGCGAGGGCGAGGAAGGCCCAGGCGCGGCCCTCGCCGTCGCGGGCGTCGCCACCGAAGTCGATGGCGGCGTAGACCAGATAGCCCCACGCGATGATCGCGATGGTGATGGCGCCCGCAAGGAGCAGGACGCGACGGTCGAGCCCATGCCTCTGGCGGGGTCCCCGTCGTGCCCCTGCGCGCTTGCCTGCGGACCTGCCCCTCGATGCCACGGCGACATTCTCGCTGATCCCCGGGGCGGAGTGTGCAAGCGGCACGAGTCGGCTGCGGAGCGCGGCCGTTCTCCGGACGATGGCGCGCCGCGGCGTCGTCCACAGTCGTGCCGAACGGACGGTCGTCGGTCTTGGCCAGAGCGGGCGAAGAGGGCATCGAACGACGTTCGCGAGCGCGACACGCCGGGCCGGCCTGCGCGACACGCCGAGGAGGTCGACGCCCTCTTGCGAACCGCGCCGGGCCCGGCGTACGGTAGCCACTACATCTAGTAGTTACACCGGTGTAGTTCTCCACATCTAGTTCCACAAGGGATGCGGGGTTGCGCACAGGCAACTGCTGGTTGTCCACAGCTCATGCCGTTCCATCCACAGTCGGGAATGGCATTTCCGGCGCCGTGACGTCAAGGAGGGGGATCGAGATGCACTGTCCGTACTGCCGGCACAACGACACGAAGGTCCTCGACTCCCGCGTTGCGGAGGACGGCGGGTCCATCCGTCGCCGGCGTGTCTGCCAGGGGTGCGACAAGCGGTTCTCCACCGTCGAGCTCATGCAGTTGACGGTGCTGAAGCGCTCGGGTGCGACCGAGCCGTTCAGCCGCGAGAAGGCCGTCTCCGGCGCGCGGAAGGCCTGCAAGGGCCGCCCGGTGACCGAGGACCAGCTCGCGTGTCTGGGGCAGGCCGTCGAGGACACGCTCCGGAGTGCGGGCTATGCCGAGGTGCCCAGCCACGAGGTGGGGATGGCTATCCTTGCCCCTCTGCGCGAGCTCGACGAGGTGGCCTACCTTCGCTTCGCGAGCGTCTACCGCGCGTTCGAGTCGGCCGACGACTTCGTCGCCGAGATCGCCATGCTGCGCACGGAGCGCGCGTTGCGCGCGGGCGTGACCGAGTCAGCCGTCAGCGGCTGATCACAGACTGCCCGGGCAGGCCGTGGGGAAGCGAGCCTGCCCGGGCTCACCAACCTCTTTCCCAGCGGCAGGCACGTTTCAGCGGGCCTTAGTTTCAAGCCTCAATTCAAGTCGGCAACCGATCCAGGACAGGACAAGGGGAAGTCAATGACCGAGACGGTGAGCGGCGCAGACACTCAGCCCGCCAAGGGCGAGGGTCTGGCCGGGGGTGGGCTCAAGATCGAGCGGGTGTTCAGCACCGAGGGTGTGCACCCCTACGACGAGATCACCTGGGAGCGTCGGGACGTCGTCCAGACCAACTGGAAGACCGGTGAGACCGTCTTCGAGCAGCGCGGGGTCGAGTTCCCCGACTTCTGGTCGGTCAACGCCTCGACGATCGTCACCACGAAGTACTTCCGCGGTGCCCTCGGCACCCCACAGCGCGAGACGAGCCTCAAGGACATCGTCGACCGCGTGGTGAAGACCTACACCAAGGCTGGCCGCGAGTATGGCTACTTCGCCAGCGACGCCGACGCCAAGGTCTTCGAGGAGGAGCTGACCTGGCTGCTCGTCCACCAGTACTTCGCGTTCAACTCCCCGGTCTGGTTCAACGTCGGCACCCAGTCCCCGCAGCAGGTCAGCGCCTGCTTCATCCTGTCGGTCGACGACTCGATGGACTCCATCCTGAACTGGTACAAGGAGGAGGGCTTCATCTTCAAGGGCGGCTCCGGCGCGGGGCTCAACCTCTCGCGCATCCGCTCGAGCAAGGAGCTCCTCTCCAGCGGTGGTACGGCCTCCGGCCCGGTGTCGTTCATGCGCGGCGCCGACGCCTCGGCCGGCACCATCAAGTCGGGCGGCGCGACGCGCCGGGCGGCGAAGATGGTCGTCCTCGACGTCGACCACCCCGACATCGAGGAGTTCATCGAGACCAAGGCGCGCGAGGAGGACAAGATCCGCGCGCTGCGGGACGCCGGCTTCGACATGGACCTCGGCGGTCGCGACATCGCCTCGGTTCAATACCAGAACGCCAACAACTCCGTCCGCGTCACCGACGAGTTCATGCGTGCGGTCGAGGAGGGGAAGAGCTTCGGCCTGCGCGCCCGCATGACCGGAGAGGTGATCGAGGAGGTCGACGCGCGCGAGCTGTTCCACAAGATCGCCGTCGCCGCGTGGGAGTGCGCGGACCCGGGTCTGCAGTACGACGACACCATCAACGACTGGCACACCAACCCCGAGACCGGGCGGATCACCGGTTCCAACCCGTGCTCGGAGTACATGTCGCTCGACAACTCCTCCTGCAACCTTGCCTCCCTCAACCTGCTGAAGTTCCTCAAGGACGACGACACCTTCGACGCCGTCCGCTTCCAGCAGGCCTGCGAGCTGGTCTTCACCGCGATGGACATCTCCATCTGCTTCGCCGACTTCCCGACGGAGGCGATCGGGCAGACCACCCGCGACTACCGCCAGCTCGGCATCGGCTACGCCAACCTCGGCGCGCTGCTGATGGCGATGGGCCTGGGGTACGACAGCGAGGGCGGCCGCACCATGGCGGCGGCGATCACATCGCTGATGACCGGCGCCGGCTACAAGCGCTCCGCCGAGCTCGCCGGGGTTGTCGGTCCTTACAACGGCTACAAGCGCAATGCCGAGGCCCACCAGCGCGTGATGCGCAAGCACCAGGCGGCGAACGACGCCGTCCGCTCCATCAACCCGGTGGACCGCAACGTGCTCGAGGCGGCGACGAAGGCCTGGGCCCAGGTCGTCGAGCTCGGCAAGGACAACGGCTTCCGCAACGCGCAGGCCTCGCTGCTCGCCCCGACCGGGACGATCGGCTTCATGATGGACTGCGACACCACCGGCATCGAGCCGGACTTCTCGCTGGTGAAGTTCAAGAAGCTCGTCGGGGGCGGTTCGCTGCAGATCGTCAACCAGACCATCCCGCGTGCGCTCAAGAAGCTGGGCTACCAGCCCGAGCAGATCGAGGCGATCGTCGACTACATCGCCGAGAACGGCCACGTCGTCGACGCCCCGGGCCTCAAGCCCGAGCACTACGAGGTCTTCGACACCGCGATGGGCGTCCGCGCGCTCAAGCCGATGGGCCACGTGCGGATGATGGCGGCCACCCAGCCATTCCTGTCCGGTGCGATCTCCAAGACGGTCAACCTGCCGGAGTCGGCGACCGTGGAGGAGATCGAGGACGTCTACATGGAGTCCTGGAAGCTCGGCCTCAAGGCGACCGCGATCTACCGCGACAACTGCAAGGTGGGTCAGCCGCTCTCCGACGGCAAGGGTGACAACAAGGGCAAGGACGCCAACGTCTCGGCTGACGCCTCGACCGCGGCCGCCCCGGCCGAGGTCGTCGAGAAGGTCGTGGAGAAGGTCGTCTACGCGCCGACCCGCAAGCGTCTGCCCAAGTCCCGCGTCTCCCGGACCACGTCCTTCACGGTCGGTGGCGCGGAGGGCTACATGACCTCCGGTGCCCACGAGGACGGTTCGCTCGGCGAGATCTTCCTCAAGCTCGGCAAGCAGGGCTCGACCCTGGCCGGCGTCATGGACGCCTTCTCGATCGCGATCTCGATCGGACTGCAGTACGGCGTCCCGCTGGAGACCTACGTCTCGAAGTACACCAACCAGCGTTTCGAGCCCGCCGGTCTCACCGACGACCCGGACGTGCGGATGAGCCAGTCGATCCTCGACTACGTCTTCCGCCGCCTGGCGCTCGACTACCTGCCGTTCGAGTCGCGGGCCGCTCTCGGCATCTACTCCGCCGAGGAGCGTCAGCGCTACCTCGAGACCGGTTCCTACGAGCCGCTCGAGCAGGACGGCACCACCGCGGCCGAACTCGTCGAGGCCCCCGCTCCGGCGCCCAAGGCCGAGGCCGCGGAGGCGAAGGCCGCCGAACCGGTCGAGGCCGAGGTCGTCGAGGCTCCGGCCGAGCCGAAGGCCGAGGCAGCCGAAGCGCCGAAGGTCGCCCACACCACGGCCGAGCTGCTGGAGCAGATCAGCGGCATGGCGGTCGACAGCCCGCTCTGCTTCACCTGCGGCACCAAGATGCGGCCCGCCGGCTCCTGCTACGTCTGCGAGGGCTGCGGCTCCACCAGCGGCTGCAGCTGATGCCGAACCTCGCAGAATTGGCGGCGGATGCGCACGAATCGGCAGCCAGTTCTCGTGAGATTGGCATGACGCGGTCGCACGATTCGGCATCGGCGCGCGCGCTGAAATTGGCCTGAAGGCGGCGAACGCCCCGCACCGAGAGAGTCGGTGCGGGGCGTTCGCCGCTTCGCGCTAGTCAAGAGGTCGGGTAGTGCTGCGCGGACGGTGGGGGCTGACGGTGTCCGAGCACCCAGGTCGCCGCGCAGCACCATCGGGCTCAGCAGAACCTCAGCAGCAGGCGGTGGCGGCGGGTTGGGGCAGGTCCTGGACGGTGTTGGCGTCGGTGCTGCAGCAGCCGGCACCGGTCTCGCTGGTGGCGTTGAAGGTGGGGCTGTCGGCGAGGACGGTGTAGACCTCCCAGCGCTCGCCGTTGGGGGAGTTCTCGACCCAGAACTTGTCCTGCTTGGCGTAGCAGCAGACGGTGTCGCGCTCGTCGACGGAGGCGAACCCGGCTTCATGCAGGCGGGTCTGCTCGGCGTCGACGGTGTCGGTGTCGGCGACCTCGACGCCGAGGTGATTGATGCTGCCGCCCTGTCCGGGGTTCTCGATGAGGACCAACTTCAGCGGCGGCTCGGCGACGGCGAAGTTGGCGTAGCCGGGCCTCACCTTCGCGGGCGTTGTTCCGAACAGGGTCGAGTAGAACGCGATGGACTCGTCGAGGTTCTCGACGTTGAGGGCGAGTTGGATGCGAGACATCGGAAGCCTCCGGGCACTTATTGATGGATCTCGATATGCGACGTTGTCGCGGACATAGATGTCTGTCAACATAGATGCGTGTCGATGATTGAACTGACTCCGGTGCAGACCGTCGCCTGCTGCTCACCACTGATGTCCACCCCGCTCTCGCAGGAGACAGCCGAGGGCATCGCGCCGCTCCTCAAGGCACTCGCCGACCCGGTGCGGCTCCGGCTCATGTCGTTGGTCGCCGCCCATGAGAACCGCGAAGCGTGCGTGTGCGACCTCAACGACGCCTTCGACCTGTCCCAGCCCACCATCAGCCACCACCTCAAGGTGCTCCACGAGGTTGGACTGCTCGACCGGTCAAAGCGCGGCACCTGGGTCTACTACCGAGTCAGCCCGGAGGCCCTGGCGGCGGTCGCGAACCTGTTCGGGGCCGGCATCGTTGGCGACGCCGTCACCCCGAGCGCGGAATGCCGATGAGCGACACCGTCCACGAGACCGTCGAAGCCTCGGCCGAGGCCCCGGTCCTGCAGCGCCTCTCAACCCTCGACCGCTTCCTGCCGGTGTGGATCATCGCCGCCATGGGCCTCGGACTCCTCCTCGGCCGTGCCATCCCCGGCCTCGACGACGCGCTGGCGAAGGTCGAGGTCGGGTCGGTCTCACTGCCCATCGCCATCGGCCTGCTCGTGATGATGTACCCGGTGCTGGCGAAGGTCCGCTACGACGAACTCGGGCACGTCACCGCCGACAAGCGGATGCTCGCGGCCTCCATCGTGCTCAACTGGGTCCTCGGCCCGGCGGTCATGTTCGCCCTGGCCTGGCTGATGCTGCCGGACCTGCCCGCCTACCGCACCGGCCTCGTCATCGTCGGCCTCGCCCGCTGCATCGCCATGGTCCTTATCTGGAACGACCTGGCGTGCGGCGACCGCGAAGCCGCCGCCATCCTCGTCGCCATCAACTCGGTCTTCCAGATCATCGCCTTCGCCGCGCTCGGCTACTTCTATCTCCAGGTCCTCCCGGGCTGGCTTCACCTCCCCGAGATAGCCGGCCTCGACGTGTCCGTGTGGGGCCTTGCCAAGTCAGTCCTCGTCTTCCTGGGCATCCCGCTCGTGGCGGGCTTCCTGACTCGCACACTCGGCGAAGGGGCCAAGGGCCGCGACTGGTACGAGACCCGACTGCTGCCCCGCATCGGCCCTGCCGCGCTGTACGGACTGCTCTTCACCATCGTCGTGCTGTTCGCGCTTCAAGGGCACACCATCACGAACCAGCCCCTCGACGTAGCCCGCATCGCCCTGCCGCTGCTCGCCTACTTCGCCCTGATGTGGGTCGGCTCGTTCTTCCTCGGCAAGCGCCTCGGCATGACCTATGAGCGCACGACCACGCTCGCCTTCGCCGCCGCCGGGAACAACTTCGAACTCGCCATCGCCGTTGCCATCGGCGTCTTCGGGGTCACCTCCGGGCAAGCTCTCGCCGGAGTCGTCGGCCCGCTCATCGAAGTTCCCGTTCTCGTCGCCCTGGTCTACGTCGCCCTGTGGCTACGCCACCGCTACTACCCGACCCCGGCCTGAGAGCCCTGCCCGGAAGAAGGCGCCCGATGCCCGCCAATACCGACTCCATCAAGCCGACCGTCCTGTTCGTCTGCGTCCACAACGCAGGCCGCTCCCAAATGGCCGCCGGATACCTCCAACACCTCGCAGGCGACCGCATCCAGGTCGTCTCCGCAGGCTCCCAGCCCGCCGACCGGATCAACCCTGTCGCTGTCGCAGCGATGGCCGAAGACGGCATCGACATCGCCACCGAGCAGCCCAGGGTCCTCACGGCCGAAGCCGTCCAAGAGTCCGACGTCGTCATCACCATGGGGTGCGGCGACGAGTGCCCATTCTTCCCCGGCAAGCGCTACGAGGACTGGAAGCTGGACGACCCCGCCGGACAAGGCATCGACGCCGTGCGGCCCATCCGCGACGAGATCAAGACCAGGGTCGAGGCCCTCATCGGCTCACTCATCGCCGCCTGATCCGACGCCTGCGACCGGCCGTTATCAACCTCGGTGTGGTGGGTCCCGAAGCCGTCGAACCCACCCTTGACAGTCACAGGCCCGCGTCGCGTTCCGCACGCCTGCGCGGTGCGGTGCCGTCCATCGTGGCGGGATCCACCCTCGTCCTTAGCACGGGATCTCGCATTCCTGCGCGCGACGCGCCCGGCGTACGTAAAATCTTTCGGGTATCTATCGAGCGATCGCCGGACTTCTCGCGGCCGTCGCGCCCGAGGAATGAGAATCGTGATGCCCCACCCCTTGCGCATCCTGCCGTCACGTCGCGCGCTCGGCGCTGTGCTGACCGCTCTCGCCATCGGCGCAGCGGCGTTCGCCGCGGCCGGCGTCGGCGCCGAGGCGGCTGGCACCACCGCGGTCCCTGCTCCGAAGAAGATCACCGGCGCGGCGTACGCGCAGAACCGGACGAACCCGCTCGTCGGGGGAACCTGGGCGGTGAACAACGGCTTCTGGGACAACCAGTACAACCGCAATGTGCTCTACCACTGGCAGCACGCCACCGGCTCCACCAGGACCTACCTGGGGCGGATCGCCACGCAGCCGACGGCGCTGTGGTTCACGGCCAACAACTCCAATCCGGCCACACGTCCGACGGTCG
This sequence comes from Nocardioides eburneus, assembly GCF_040838215.1. Taxonomy (NCBI): domain Bacteria; kingdom Bacillati; phylum Actinomycetota; class Actinomycetes; order Propionibacteriales; family Nocardioidaceae; genus Nocardioides; species Nocardioides eburneus. Next base: position 25,584 of record NZ_JBFPJR010000042.1, read on the forward strand.
TGCGCGACTACATCCGGCAGCTCCAGAACGGCGACACGAACTCGCTGGTGCAGATGGCGCTGTTCGGGATGTTCGCGGTCCAGGGCGGCGAGAAGAACAAGACCAAGGCGCTGACTAGCGCGCAGGTCGCCACCTACAAGGCGTGGATCACCGGGGTGTCCAAGGAGATCGGCAGCTCCCGCGTCGCGATCATCATGGAGCCTGACCAGGCGCTCCTGTTCAACCGCCCCGGCAAGCCGAAGAGCATGTGGACAGGTGGCACCGCGACCCGCATGAAGCTGGTCGCGTGGGCCACGAAGTACATCCACGACCACAACCACCGTGCGACCGTCTACCTCGACGCCGGCGATGCCGACTGGCTGAACGCCGACCAGGCCGCCTACCTGCTGGCGCACACGGGCGTCTCCTACGCACGCGGCTTCGCACTCGGGGCGACGCACTACAGCGCGACATCCGCGGACATCAGCCACGGTGCCGCCATCGTGGCGGCGCTCGCGGCGAAGGGCGTCAAGGGCACGCACTTCGTGATCGACACCGCCGACAACGGGCGCCCGTTCACGATGGACCAGTTCTACGCCCGCCACCCGAAGTCCAAGGGCGGCTTCTTCGACAACTCCGCCAACTGCCGGTCGATGACGGACACCGTCTGCAACGCGCTCGGCATCAGGCCGACCTGGCGCGTCGCCGATGCCGGCACCGGCCAGACGTGGGCGTTGCGCACGGTGGCGCGCACGTACCTCGACGGCTACCTCTGGTTCGGCCGACCCTGGCTCAAGGACCAGGCCTCGCCGTTCGTCCTCAGCAAGGCGGTCGCGGCGGCGAAGTACAGCCCCTTCCAGCGCTGAGCGTCGCATGCGCTGTGAGGGCGCGCAGACGCCCCCTTCGAGAGCAAGGACCAGCCGCCAGGTCTCCTGCGGGTGCTCGCGAACGTGGTCCGTGTCGCGAGCGTGGTCATTTCGAGCCATCTTGCCGACCTTCGGCTGCGGCCACCTCGACGGCGACAAAGACCACGTCGCCTGCGAAGCGAAGTGACGACGCGCAGCCTCACGCCGGTAGGTCCGGCGGGGGCGCGCCGCTGCCGTCGACCGGCCGAGCATTGCGGTAGTAAGGGTCCGTGAGGAAGACGCGCGAGCTCGGGTCCGGAGCATGACGACGCGACGCCGCACCGACCTGCACGACCGGGCCGCCGGCGTACTCCTGGGCCAGGCGTGCGGGGACGCGCTCGGCGTCCCCTATGAGTTCGGTACGCCGCCGGCGGCCGACGAACCGGCGCGGATGACCGGCGGGGGACTGGGCGACTTCGCGCCGGGGGAGTGGAGCGACGACACCGCGATGGCGGTCGCCGTCGCGGAAGGCCTGCTCGCGGGCGCGACGTTCGCAGAACGCCTCGATGCGATCGCCTCGGGCTTCTTGACGTGGTTCCTCGACGGCCCGGCCGACATCGGCGTCCAGACGCGCCACGTGCTCGCCGCCACCGCCCGGCGGACGGAGCCGGGAGCGCCAGGAGTCGCGCACGTCATGACGGAGGAGGCCGAGGGCTACGCGGCCCGGCATCCGCACTCCGCCGGCAACGGTGCGCTGATGCGCACGTCGCCGGTGGCGCTCGCCTATCTCCATGACCCGGCCGGCTGCGCGCAGGCCGCGCGCGCCGTCGCGGCGCTCACCCACGCCGACCCGCTCGCCGTCGACTCCTGCGTCGTGTGGTCGGAGAGCATCCGCCGGGTTGTCGGCGGCGGCAGGCTCGAGCTGGCGTGGGACGTCCTCGCGCCCGACCGGAGCGACATCTGGGCCGAGTTCGAGACGCTGCCGTTGCGCCCCAATGGCTTCACCGTGGCCGCCCTGCGCGCCGCCTGGCACGCGATCACGACCACGCCCGTTCCAGAGGATCCGGCGCTGCGCGGCGGGCATCTCGTGGAGGCGCTGCACGCGGCCGTACGTCTGGGCGACGACACCGACACCGTGGCGGCGATCGCGGGAGGTCTGCTCGGTGCCCGCTGGGGCGCCGCGTCGGTCCCGCCGGGCTGGCGCCGGGCCGTCCACGGATGGCCGGGGCGTACGGCGGACGACCTCGACGAGATCGTCGCCATGCTCGTCGACCGGTGACCGGGGCGGTCGCCAGACCGAACCGGCCCAGCCGTCCGCGGCTCGCTGGCAGGAGATGCCCGTGGTGCGTTTGAGCCCAAGCGTCCGGCGGCCAGCCCGACGAGATCGGCCCGCAGGTTGACGGCCGGCAGAGCGATGCGGTTGCGCAGAACCTTCTGCGGGCTCGCGTTCGGGCCGTAGGAGAGTACGGCGAGCCGCTCGCACAGCCGCGCGGCGCCGCGCTCGGTGAGCCAGTCCTCGAGGCACGGTCCACCGCTCACACACCATCCGCAGCCACACGCGGCGCCTGGCGCCACCGGCAGGATGCCGCCGTCGCGGTCGAGCACAGAGGAACCGTCCGGGCGGGCTCCCGGGTACGGCAGCTCGGGGTCGTCACGTCCGTGAGGAGCCATGCCTCCAGCATGACGAAGGCCCGTGATCGCGGCGGAACGAACCGTCCGCTGCGTCGATTTGGCACGCCGCGCGACAGCACGTAAGGTTCTCCAGTCGCTTCGGAGCGGCGGGGAGCAAGCCCAGCGGGATGGGCTCCCGGCCCCGAGGTACGACGTCTTCCGCCTCGCTCGTGCGGACACGGTGTCGCCGGTCTTCTGGCGCTCATGTCCTCGCGGCCGGAGCAGGAGAGGCCGGATCCACCGAAAACGCACCGAATTGGTGAAACTCGGAAAGGTCCGCTAATGTTTCACCTACCAAAGCGAACGACCTCGGTCCGAGCAGGAAAGCGCGAAAAGCGCCGAATTGCGAAGGCCAGAAAGAATGCGCTAAGGTTGAGAAACAAAGCAGCAAGACCGCGATAGCGAAGACCGGTTGGTTGGTGCGTCGTGTGTGTGTGATTCTTGAGAACTCAACAGTGTGTCAAATAGTCGACGAATTAGTTTGTTTATG
>NZ_JBFPJR010000043.1:0-26701 GCF_040838215.1 Nocardioides eburneus
CTGACGCGCCCGTCACCCCGGCGACCGACCGCCGGTGACGGCAGCCGCCCCGGGCTCAGTCGCCCGCGGGCGCGGCTGCGGCGGTGGGCATGGCCGGAGGCTCAGACGCGGGCGCGAGCACCGGCCGGGCGCCGTACGCGCGCTCGAAGAACGGCAGCGTCCGGTGGACGAGCGGGCCGATGAGCAGTGCCTCGGCGAGGGTGCCGGGCCCGACCTGGCCGCCGAGCAGATAGCCGACGACCAGGACCACGATCTCGATGCCACCGCGGATCACCCAGATCGGCGCGCCGGTGCGGAGGCGGAGCCCGGTCATCAGGCCGTCGCGCGGGCCCGGGCCGAGATGCGGAGCGATGTAGATGCCGGTCGCGCAGGCGAGCAGCAGCAGGCCGCCCGCGAAGAGCGCCACCCGCAGCACGAGGTGATCGGGCTGCGGGATGACATGTAGCCCGACCTCGGCGGCCGGCCCGATGACGAGCACATTGAGGACGGTGCCGAGGCCCGGCCGCTGGCGCAGCGGCAGCCAGAAGAGCAGCACCACCAGGCCGATCAGGTTGGTCATCAGCCCGAACGAGAGCCCGGTCGTGCGCGATGAGCCCTGGGTGAGGACGTCCCACGGCGAGATGCCGATCGAGGCGCGCACCATCGCGGCGATCGCGATCCCATAGAGGACCAGGCCAACCAAGAGCCACACCAACCGCCGCACCATCGTCACGCTCACATGACATAGCCAATCGCGGGTACGACGGGACCACCAGAGGCCAATCCACCTAAAGTGGCCTCATGGCACGCGGACGTCTCGGCGCAGCAGACCTGACCACCATGCTCGGCGAGTGGCGCACCGACGCGCCGGCGTACGACGCGCTCGCCGAGCGCCTCCGGCTGCTTCTCATCGATGGCCGGGTGTCGGCCGACGTACGCCTGCCGAGCGAGCGCGACCTCTCCGCGCGGCTCGGGCTCAGCCGGACGACGGTCACCGCGGCGTACGGACGACTGCGCGAGCGCGGCTACGCCCGCAGCGTCCAGGGGTCGGGGACGACCACCGCGCTCCCGCCCCACGCCACGAGTCCCGCCGACAGCGAGACCGGCATCGACCTCACGAAAGCGACCCTGCCCGCGACCCGGCTGCTCGCCGACGCCGCGGGCGAGGCGACCGAGCGACTGACGGCGCACCTGCCGGGAAGCGGCTACACGCTGCGCGGCCTCCCCGAGCTGCGTACGGCGATCGCCGACCGCTACACCGAGCGCGGCCTGCCGACGTCGCCCGACCAGGTGCTCGTCACGCTCGGTGGGCAGAGCGCCATCGCGCTGCTCGGCCGGGTGCTGATCGCCCGCGGCGATCGCGCGTACGCCGAGAGCCCCTCCTACCCCCACGCGTACGACGCCCTGCGGCTCGCCGGCGCGCGGGTCGTCACGAGCCCCGTGACGACCGAGCAGGGCTGGGACCTGCCGGCGCTCGAGGCCGCGATCTCCCGGACGCAGCCGGTGATGGCCTACGTCATGCCCGACTTCCACAACCCGACCGGCTGGTCCCTCGACGAGGAGGGTCGGGCGCGGCTGCTGCGCGCCGCCGCGCGCACGGAGACGATCGTGGTCGCGGACGACACCACCGCCGAGCTCGACATCGACCGGCCGGTCACCCATCCTCCGCTGGCCGCCCTCGCCGCCGGCCATCGTGCCCGGGTCGTCCACCTCGGCTCGGCGAGCAAGCAGCTGTGGGGCGGGCTCCGGATCGGGTGGATCCGGGCCGAGCCCGAGCTGCTGGGGCGGCTCGTCGCCCAGCGCAGCGCCACCGACCTCGGCACCCCGATCTGGGAGCAGCTCGTCACCGCATTGCTGCTCCCCCGCGCGGCCGCGGTCGTCGAGGAGCGACGCGGACAGCTTCGCGCCGGCCGCACCGCGTTGTACGCCGCCGTCGACCGCCTCCTCCCGGACTGGTCGCTCCCGGCGCGGCTGCACGGCGGGCTCACCGCCTGGGTCCACCTGCCGGCGCCCGTCAGCTCGCAGCTGACCCTTGCGGCGCGCGGCCGCGGGCTGCTGCTCACCGCCGGACCGCGTTTCGGCGCGGACGGCGCCTACGAGCGCCACCTCCGGCTGCCGATCACCGCGGCGCCCGCCGAGATCGAGCGCGCCGTCGGCATCCTCGCCGACCTCTGGCCGCGCGCCGACGCGCTCCCGCACGCTCTCACGGCGCACGCGGAGGCGGTCGTCTGAACATCTCCCAGCACAGGCCTGACCGCTCCACAGCCACCTCATAGCGAACGCGCGGACAGTGAGGTCATCAGCCCTTCTCCTGCGGAGGAATCCCGATGGCCACCGACCGCTCGCCCCGCTCCCGCCGACGCCTGCGCCACACGCTCGCCGCCACCGCTCTGGCGATCCCGCTGGTCGCTCTCCCCGCCGTCGTCCCCGCCGCCGCGAGCGCCGTCGACGACCGCGGCTACGCGCCGGGCTACGGGTACGCGTACGGCGACACCGGCGCCGACGGCAGCGGCAGCTACTGGGACGGCGGTGACTACGGCGGCTACGGCAGCTACGGCTCCGGCGGTAGCTATGGCGGGTACGGCAGCTACGGCGGGGACAGCGCCGGCGGCTCGGGCGGCGGCTGGTCGACGTACGGGCTTCCCGGCGACGGTTGGACGCAGCAGTCGACGACCCAGACGACGGACACGGAGCCGGCCAGCGCCAGCGAGTCGCGCGGCGTCGTGCTCGTGGACACGGTGCTGGACTACGGCGACGGCGCGGCCGCGGGCACCGGGCTGGTGCTGAGCTCGGACGGAATCGTCGCGACGAACCACCACGTGGTCGAGGGCGCTACCAAGATCACGGTGACGGTGCCGGGCGGCAAGAGCTACACCGCGCGTGTGCTCGGCTACGACAGCGTGCACGACGTCGCGCTGCTGCAGCTCGAGGGCGCCTCGGGACTGACGACGGTGACCACCGACAAGGCGGCCGTCTCCACGGGTGAGCAGGTCACCTCGGTCGGGAACGCCGAGGGCGAGGGCAAGCTCGTCGCCGCCGACGGGACGGTCACCGACCCGAGCACGCCGATCACGGTCACCGAGGAGGACGGCAGCAGCGCCCGCCTCACCGGGCTCATCGAGGTCGACGCCGACGTCGTCTCCGGCGACTCCGGCGGTGCGCTGCTCGACGCCGACGGCGAGGTCGTCGGCATGAACGTCGCGGCCTCGAGCGGCGGCACGGACATCTCCGGCTACGCCATCCCCATCAGCCGCGTCCTCGACATCGCCGCGCAGATCCTGACCGGCGAGGAGTCCGGCGACGTCGAGATCGGGTACGACGCCGCCCTGGGCGTCCAGCTCTACGACGGCTCCACGCCGCAGGTCGCCGGGGTCGTCGAGGGCGGGGCGGCCGCATCCGCCGGGGTGACCGCCGGCAGCACGATCACCTCCTTCGACAAGACGACGGTCAGCAGCGTCGACGACCTCACCTCCGCGCTGGCCGAGCACGAGCCCGGCGACCGGGTGGCGCTGGTCTGGACCGACGCGTCCGGTGCGCGCCACTCCGCGACGGTGACGCTCGGTCGCGCACCGGTCGCCTGAGGCCCGCGCCCGACCCGTCCATCACCGCCCCGAGGTCCTTGTGAGCCAGGACACATTCGGTCACCATGTCCGCCATGGACGGGCTGATGCAGGACGCACCTCTGACGATCACATCGATCCTCGACCGCGGCGAGCGCCTCTGGGGCACCCGCGAGATCGTGACCAAGACCCTCTCCGGGGTCGAGCGCGCGACGTACGCCGACCTGGCGGTGGAGGTACGCCGCCTGGCCGGTGTCCTGGACCGGCTCGGCATCTCCCCTGACGGCCGGGTGGCGAGCTTCGCCTGGAACACCTTCCGCCACCTGGCGCTCTACTTCGCTGCACCCTGCAGCGGTCGGGTGCTGCACACCGGCAACATCCGCTACTTCCCGGAGCAGCTGGTCTACACCTTCGAGCACGCCGAGGACGAGGCGGTCTTCGTCGACCGCTCGCTGCTGGGCCTCCTCGGACCGCTCCTTCCTCAGCTGACCACGCTCAAGCACGTCGTCGTGATGGACGACGGGGCGCCGACGCCGCTCCCCGACGACCCACGGGTCGTCTCCTACGAGGAGCTGATGTCCGACGCGCCCGAGACCGACCTGACCGGCCGTGTCACCGACGAGCGCCAGGCCGCCGGCATCTGCTACACCTCCGGCACCACCGGCCACCCCAAGGGCGTCGTCTACTCCCACCGCTCCAACTGGCTGCACGCCATCGGCTCGCTGACCAGCGGCGTCTTCGGGATGACCGACCGCGACCGGGTTCTGCCGGTCGTGCCGCTGTTCCACGCCAACGGCTGGGGCTACGCCCACTCCCCCCTCATGGGCGGCGCGTCGCTGATCATGCCCGGCCCCGACCTCTCGCCCGCCGGCATCGTCACGCTGATGGAGCAGGAGAAGGTCACGGTCGCGGCCGGCGTACCCACGATCTGGATGGGTGTGGCGCCGCTCCTCAAGGACCACGACCTGTCGTCGCTGCGCGCGGTCATCTGCGGCGGCTCCGCCGTGCCGAGCGCCTTGTCCGAGGCCTGGCGCGACGCGATCGGAGTCCCCCTCACCCAGGCGTGGGGCATGACGGAGATGTCGCCGCTCGGCAGCGTCGCCACGCTGCGGAAGGAGATCGAGGAGGCCGGCCGCGAGGCCGAGGTGGCGACGCTCGCGACAGCCGGCCTGATCGCCCCCGGTGTCTCGGCGCGCATCGTCGACGCGGTCAGCCGCGAGGAGCTTCCCTGGGACGGCGAGACGAGCGGCGACCTCGAGGTGAGCGGGCCCTGGATCGCGCGGCAGTACTACAAGACCGACAAGCCGGGTGACTCGTTCTCCCCCGACGGCTGGCTGCGCACCGGCGACGTCGCGGCGATCACGCCGCTGGGCTACCTCAAGATCGTCGACCGCACGAAGGACCTGGTGAAGTCCGGCGGCGAGTGGATCAGCTCGGTCGAGGTCGAGAACCAGGTCATGGCCCACCCGGCGGTCGCCGAGGCGGCCGTGATCGCCGTCCCCCACCCCAAGTGGGGCGAGCGCCCGCTGGCGTTCGTCGTCGTCCGCGACGGCCGGTCGCTGACCAAGGAGGAGCTGACCGCCTTCCTCCAGGAGCGGCTCGGGAAGTGGCAGGTCCCCGACGACGTCGTCTTCATCGACGAGGTGCCGAAGACCTCGGTCGGCAAGTTCTCCAAGAAGACCCTGCGGGAGCAGTACGCCGACTACCGGTTGCCGACGACCTGAGGATCCTGCGCGGCCCGGTGCCGTCGCCCCGCGCACCGGCGCTGGGCCGCGGCACCGGGTAGCGGCTCAGTAGCGCCAGGTGCCGGTGGCGGCGTCGTACTTCTTCCGCAGGCCGCTCTCGTCGTCGCCGGCTTCGGCGACCTCCTGCTGCGCGTCAGCGAGCGGGAGGTAGGGGTGGTCCCAGTGGACGACGGGATACTCCTGGGGATAGATCGCATCCTTCCCCACCCGGAACTGCACCGGACCTCCGGCCTGCCCCTCGAGGTAGACCACGTCGCCCTCGCTCAGCGTGTTCCAGTCAGGCTCCATGCTCCGAGGATGCCACCGGCGGCTCCGCCTCCTGCTGGGGGGTCGCGCGCAACCGGCGTACCTCCGCCCGCAGCTCGCGCACCTCGCCGATCAGCGTCTCGACATCGCTCGCGGTCACCCGGATCGCCTCCTCCTGCTCCTCCTCGACGCCGCGGATCAGCCACGAGGCGAAGAAGGCGGTGACGACACCGAGCAGGGCGATGCCGCAGAGCATGAGCCCGACGGCGACGCAGCGGCCGGTGAAGGTCACCGGGAAGCGGTCGCCGTAGCCGGCGGTCGTGATCGTCGTGATCGACCACCACAACGCGTCACTGAAGCGATCGATGTTGGCGCCCGGCTTCCCCCGCTCGGCGGAGAGGACCGCGACGCTCCCCACGAAGAGCACCAGGACCGTGGCCGAGCCGACGTAGGACGCCACCCGGCCGCGCAGCGACAGGCTGGCGTGCCGGTTGAGGATGCCGAGCAACTTCACCACGCGCAGCAGCCGGAGCGGGCGGAAGACCGGCAGGACGACGATCGCGAGATCGAGCCAGGACTCCCGCAGGAACCGCCAGCGCTGCTCGGCGAGATAGACCCGCATGGCGTAGTCCACCGCGAAGATCGCCCACGTCACCCAGGTCAGCCACCAGCACACTCCCCGCCACGGCGACCCCAGGTCGGGGTCGAGGATCGGCCAGGACCAGGCGGCCAGGAAGACGAGCGCCGCGGTCGTGATCGGCCAGTTGGCCGCCTCCTCCCAGCGCAGACGCGATTCATCCACAGGGACTAGCGTGACATGGCCGGGTCGAGCAGGGCTCAGCGCCAGAGGACGATGTAGTAGACGACGACCGGGATCACGATCGCGCCGAGCAGCCAGGGCGTGAGCGCCGAGAGCTTGTTGATCAGCCGGACGCCGACGATCGCGATGGCTCCGAGCAGGACCGAGATGACGAAGAGGCCCTGTCGCGCGCCGCCCTTGTCCGCCGCGGTGGCGCCGAGGAGCGCCATCGCGGCCGAGTGGAGCATCACCACCGAGCAGAGCAACGACGACAGGACGTATTTCTTGACCTGCTCGATGTGCACGGGCGGAAGCCTAGAGGGCCATCAGGACAGCTGCTTGATCAGGTTCGTGGCGAGGTCCTCGACGCTGGTGCCCTGCTGGTAGAGCTTGCCGTCGAGGAGCACGGTCGGGGTGCTCTGGACCCCGGCGTTGTTGGCCTCGGCGGTGGCCTTGTCGGTCCAGGACTGCTCGCTGTCGGTCGCCTTGATGGCGTCCTCGACCTTCGACTTCTCGGCGCCGGCCTGGACGGCCAGGTCGACGAGCGAGTCCATGCTCGGGAACGGGCCCTGCTCGTCGGGCTGGTTCTCATAGAGCAGGTCGTGGAACTTCTTCGCGACATCGCCGGTCGGGTAGGCGCCCTTGACGACGGCGAACGCGTTGAGCGCCTCCAGCGAGTAGTCGGGCTGGAGGAAGTGGAACGGACGGTACTCGACCCGCACCTTGCCGTCTGCGGCGAGCTTCGCCAGACCGTCGCGCGAGGCCGACTCGAAGGCCTGGCAGTACGGACAGAGGAAGTCCTCATAGATCACGACGGTGTGAGGCGCGTTCTTTGGCCCGATGGCCAGGTCGTACGACGAGGAGACCGGCGCGTCCACCTTCGTGCTGCCGCGCGTGAGACTGATCCCGAGGGCCACGCCGATGATGACCGCGATCGCCACGACCACTCCGACGATGGAGAGGATCCGGCGCCGCTGCTCACGCTTCTTCTGGGCCGCGAGGGTCGCCGCCGCTCGCTCCGCGCGCTCGCGCGCCTTCTCGCTCTTGCTTGCCATCCGTCCGAATCTCCTCGTGTGCGCCCGGCGTGCAGGCTCGGGGTGCGGCCCCGACGGCCTTCACCCTAGGCAACCCTAGAGAATCGGGCTGAACGTGCGCTGAGACTCCCCCGTCGGCGTACGGCGGTAGGGTGCCTGCGTGCCTTCACTCAACGACCGACTCGTGTGGATCGACTGCGAGATGACGGGTCTCGACCTCGAGAAGGACGCCCTCATCGAGGTCGCCGCGCTGGTCACCGACTTCGACCTCAATGTGCTCGGCGAGGGCGTCGACATCGTCATCAAGCCGCCCGCCGAGGCGATCACCCAGATGGACGACTTCGTCCGGGAGATGCACACGAAGTCGGCGCTCCTGCCGGAGCTGGAGCATGGCGTCACGCTGGCCGAGGCCGAGCAGCAGGTCATGGCCTACGTCCTCGAGCACTGCGCGCCCGAGAGCCGTCCCCCGCTCGGCGGCAACACGGTCGCGACCGACCGCTCGTTCCTGGCACGTGACATGCCGGGGCTCGAGGGCTTCCTCCACTATCGCAACGTCGACGTCTCCTCCATCAAGGAGCTGGCTCGGCGATGGTTCCCGCGGGCCTACTTCCAGGCGCCGGCCAAGCGTGGCAACCACCGTGCCCTGGCCGACATCCAGGAGTCGATCGAGGAGCTGCGCTACTACCGCGAGGCCGTCTTCGTGGCCCGACCCGGGCCCGACAGCGCCACGGCCAAGGCGATCGCGGTGCGCCACGGCGGCGCGATCACCGGCCTGGGTGGCCCCGATTCCGCACCGGAGGCGTGATTCCCCTATGCTTCCTTCTCGGTTCTGACGAACTCGCTCGCGAGGTCGCCCAGGACTGATGGTGGGCGTAGCTCAGCTGGTAGAGCATCGCGTTGTGGTCGCGAGGGTCGCGGGTTCGAGCCCCGTCGCTCACCCCATCACTGCAGCAGGACTGCAGACCACGAAGCCCCGTTCTGATCGATCAGGACGGGGCTTCGTGCCAGAACGCCGAGGATGACGCTCCACGACCGATGCCCTGATAGGCTCGCCGTGTTGAAGGGAGCCAGCAGCATCGGCTTTCCCGGCCGCCGTCGGCGGCCGCTCATCTTCGTAGTACTTGGTCTTCGGTTTTGCTGGACATCAGGAGCAGTGCGGATGTCTTCAGCACCGGTCGCGGCACAGTGTCGCGACCACGTCACACCGAGGAAAAGATCATGACCCAGGGAACCGTCAAGTGGTTCAACGACGACAAGGGCTTCGGCTTCATCGCGCAGGACGACGGCGGCGCTGACGTCTTCGTCCACCACACCGCCATCCAGGGCACGGGCTTCAAGTCGCTCCGCGACGAGCAGCGTGTCGAGTTCGAGGTCACGCAGGGCCCCAAGGGCCCGCAGGCGTCGAACGTCCGCGGTCTCTGACCCGTACGCCTCACCCGAGCCCCGGCCCTCGCTCACGCAGCGAAGGCCGGGGCTCGGTCGTTCCCGCAGCCTTTCTCCGCGCCGTTCGTCTGACTAGAGTCAGGCAGATGCCGAGCAGCACGTCCCGGACGCCCGCGTCGGCCGAGGCCGACCTGCTCGTGCGTGGATCGACCGTCACGCTCGAGACCGTCGATCCGCTCTCACCGTCGGCGCAGCAGGCCGTCGGGGCCTACTTCGCCGAGCTCGACCGTCGGTTCCCCGACGGCTTCGACGCCGTCGGCCAGGGCGCGAAGGACGCGCAGCTCCTCGCCGCGCCGCACGGCGCCTTCGTCGTCGCGGTGAGCGACGGCGTCCCGGTCGCCTGCGGAGGCGTCCAGACGATCGGCGAGGGGTCGGAGCGGTATGCCGAGGTGAAACGGATGTGGGTGCACGACGACTGGCGCGGCGCCGGTCTCGGTTCTCGCCTGCTGCGTCACCTCGAGTCGCTCGCGCGCGACCTCGGGCACGCCGTCGTACGCCTCGACACCAACGACCACCTGACCGAGGCCATCGCGATGTACCGCCGGGCGGGCTATGCGGAGGTCGCGCGCTACAACGACAACCCGTACGCCCGTCACTTCTTCGAGAAGGCTCTCTGACGCCCCGTCCGATGCCGCACGCCGGCTGCCACGGGTGCCCTAGGGTCGGAGGGTGACCTCGAGGGAGCGGTACGACGTCGTCATCGTGGGCGGCGGACACAACGGCCTCACGGCCGCGGCCTACCTCGGCCGCGCCGGCCTCTCCGTGCTCGTGCTCGAGCGCCTCGACCACGTCGGGGGCGCAGCCGTCTCGGCGCCGGCGTTCCCGGGTCGGCCGACGCGGCTCTCGCGCTACAGCTATCTCGTCTCGCTCCTGCCGGAGCAGATCGTCACCGACCTGAGGCTCGACCTGACGCTCACGTCACGGCCGACGGCGTCGTACACGCCCTTCGTCCGCGACGGCGGGCCGGGCGGCCTGCTCGTCGAGCGCCCCGAGGGCGAGGCCACCGCGCGGAGCTTCCGCGACCTCACCGGCGGCGAGGAGGAGTACGCCGCCTGGCGCGCGTTCTACGCCGACGTCGCCGACCTCGCGCAGGTGGTCGCACCCACGCTTCTCCAGCCGCTGCCGACCGACCGGCAGATCCGCGAGCGGGTGGACCCCGACCTGTGGCGGGACCTCGTGGAGACGCCGCTCGGCGTGACCATCGAACGGCGCTTCCACGACGACCTGGTCCGCGGCGTGGTCGCCACGGACGCCCTGATCGGGACGTTCGCATCGCTGCACGACCCGTCCCTGCCCCAGAACCGCTGCTTCCTCTACCACCTGATCGGCAACGGGACGGGTGAATGGCGCGTCCCGGTCGGCGGGATGGGCGCCGTCACCGACGCGCTCGCCAAGGCGGCCCTCGGCGCCGGGGCCGAGATCGTCACGAGCGCAGGCGTCCACGCCGTACGCGCCGGCGCGGGCCCCGGCGACGGTGCCGAGGTCGTCTGGGACGACACCGCTGGCCGCCACCGCGTCGAGGCGCGCTTCGTCCTCGCCAACACCGCGCCCTGGGTGCTGCGCATCCTGCTCGGCGAGCCCGAGGACCCGGCCACCAAGCCGGTCGGCTCGCAGCTCAAGATCAACCTGCTCCTCGACCGGCTCCCCCGGCTCCGCTCCGGTGCCGACCCTGCCGTCGCGTTCGCCGGCACGCTCCACCTCGGCGAGGAGCTCTCGGCGCTGGAGCGTGCGTACGCCGAGGCCGCGTCCGGCTCTCTTCCGACGCGTCTGCCCGGTGAGGTCTACTGCCATACGATCACCGATCCCACGATCCTCGGCGACGTCCCCACCGGCACCCACACGCTCACCTACTTCGGCCTGCACACCCCCGCCACACTCTTCGAGGCCGATCCCGAGGGCGCGAAGGCGGAGGCCGTCACGCAGGCGATCGCCTCCCTCGACGAGCACCTGCTGGACCCGATCTCCACAGTCATCGCGCGCGACGCCGACGGCCGACCGTGCCTCGAGGCCAAGATCCCGCAGGACATCGAGGCGGACCTGGCGATGCCGGGCGGCCACATCTTCCACGGCGACCTCGACTGGCCGTGGGCACCCGCGCGCAGTCGGCTGGACGAGCCGGCCGCCCGCTGGGGCGTGCAGACCGGCGTACCGTCGGTGCTGCTCTGCGGCTCCGGCGCCCGACGTGGCGGCGCGGTCTCCGGCCTCGGCGGCCACAACGCCGCGCACGCCGTGCTCGAGCAGGTCTGATCCGGCCCAGGTCGGATCGTGGGGCACCTCCCGATTTTGGGGCGGAGGCGCCCGCTGCTAATGTTTCCTCTCGCCGCAAGGCATGCGCCACTAGCTCAATTGGCAGAGCAGCTGACTCTTAATCAGCGGGTTGTAGGTTCAAGTCCTACGTGGCGTACTTTCCACCGAGGCCAGGTCAGACGACCTGGCCTCGTGTGCATTTCGCGCACACCGACGTCCGCGCGCGACGACGCATCCTCCACGTCGCGTCCCGGCCGGGCGGTCGACGTGGCGACATTGCTGGAGCGGATGACAGGCGGGTGCCACGCTGGGGGCATGGAACTCGACGCAGCACTCGCCATGGCCCGCGCGACCCGCCACTCCACGATCGTCGCCCTCAAGAAGGACGGCAAGCCGCAGCTCTCCAACGTCGCACACGTCGTCGGTGACGACGGGATCGTGCGGGTCTCGATCACGGCGACGCGGGCGAAATACCACAACCTGCGGCGTACGCCGTGGGCCGCGCTCCACGTCAACGGCGCGACGGTGTGGTCCTACGCCGTCCTGGAGTGCGACGCCGAGCTGACCCCGGTGGCGGCGGACCCCCATGACGCGACGGTCGACGAGCTCGTGGAGGTCTACCGCGGGATCGGCGGCGAGCACTCCGACTGGGAGGAGTATCGCGCCGCCATGGTGAGCGACCAGCGGCTCGTCGTACGCCTCACCCCGACGTACGCCTACGGGATCGAGGACCGCCGCACCGGTCAGTGAGGGCCTCGAGGCGCCGTTCTCTCGGTCAGACGTAACCTTCGCCCCTCTTCCGGCGTTGTCGTGATGTCCGTCACTCGTGGAGCCCGGGAGACCGGGGAGGGAGACCACCGTGCGTCGATCAGTCATGTCCAAGGGCGCAGCGCTGCTGGCCGCGACCACCGCGCTGGGCCTCGCCGCCGCGCCGGCGTTCGCCGCGCCCCCGGACTACTCCGCGATCGCGCAGGCCACCGGCACCGCCGTCTCGGTGACGCTCGCCGGCAGCGGCACCGACTCCGATGCCTACACGTCGCGGATCGACTACACCGGCACCCGCGACAACACCGGCAGCAACCGTCCCCTCGTCACGGCGCTGGGTGGGCAGGACTTCCTCTCCGCCGGCACCCTCGCGCAGGATGCGACCACGGCCGTCCGCAACGGCGTCGGTACGTCGGCCGCCTGCGCCGGTCTCGCCGGCGACGGCGCCACGCTCGTCTCGGCCGGTGACGGCACCTGCCTGCGCGGTGGCGAGACGCTCTCGCTCGGCGTGGGCAGCCTCGACTTCAGCAAGCTGACCGTCGTCCAGTCCGGGCTCTTCCAAGGCGTCGACTCGCAGATCGAGACTGCGCTCGCGCCCTACCAGAAGCAGCTCACCCAAGCCTTGAGCGACGGCCTCACGCAGGTGGTCGACGCCCTCGGCGACCCGGCGCTCCACCTCGACCTCGGTGCGGTGCAGAGCCATTGCACCGCCGACGGTCGCACGGTCTCGGGCGCCAGCAACCTCGCGAACGTCGGCGCGTGGGTCAATATCCCGACCGTCGGTCGGGTCGACCTCGTGAAGCTGCCCGTGAACCCCGCTCCCAACACCCACGTCGTGACCGACCTCAGCGGCGTCGTCGACGCCCTCGCGAAGCCGCTGAAGCAGAACCTCGGCAGCACGCTCCCGAACGCGCTCGACAACATCCCCGGCCTCGGCGATGCCCTGGCGCCGCTGCTGTCGCCGGCCGACAGCGGCTTCACCCAGCTGACGCGGACCCTCGAGCAGAACGTCCTCGACCAGCTCAGCAGCCAACTCGCGCCGCTGCAGGACAACCTGCTGGACATCACGCTCAACAAGCAGCAGCGCGGCGCGGGCTCGATCAAGGTCACCGCCCTCGACCTCGCCGTCCTCCCGGTGGCCCGACAGTTCGTCGACGGCGACGCGCTCCACCTGACGGTCGGCACCTCGAGCTGCGGGCCCAACCGGGCGGTCTCGGCGCGGCCCACCACGCCTCAGACCGCCAAGCCGGCGGCCCGCGCCCCCGAGCACGTCCCCACCGTCGTGACCGCCGGCTACGCCGACGCCTCGGACGCTGACAGCCCGATGACGGCTGGCCGCGCCGCGTTGTTCGGCCTCCTCGTCCTCGTCGCGGGCGGCGCGGGTCTGACGGCCTACCGCCGCGCGCGGCGCTGAGCGAGCCGAGCGGATGGCTGAGTCCGATGGCTGAGCCCGCTGGTCCGGCGAGCGGCGCGAGTCGCCTCGGCGCCGCCGCGAGCGGCGTGTGGACGGCGCTCGCCGTCTTCGCCACGGCCATCGTCGTCGCCGGCTTCGTGTGGCCGAGCGGTGCCGGCGGGGCCGCCGTTCCCCCGGGCGCTCCGCTCGTCCTGCGGATGCCAGCGGCCCACACGAGCGCGAAGGTCGTGCCCATCCGGCTCGAGGGCGCGACGCTGGATCCGCCGCGCAACTACACCGAGGTGGGCTGGTGGCGCGGCAGCGCGAAGCCGGGCGCCGCCCACGGCCAGACGGTCATCACCGGCCACACCGTCCATACCGGCGGCGGCAGCATGAACCGGCTCGACCGGCTCAAGCCGTCGCAGGAGGTCGATGTCGTCACTCGGAAGGGCACCTTCCAATACCAGGTCGACACCGTCGACGTGCTCTCCCGCGACCAGATCGCCCGCCGGGCGACCAGGCTCTTCGGCCAGGACCACGGCGATGGCCGACTCGTCCTGGTCACCTGCACCGACTGGAACGGCCACGACTACGAGAGCAACATCGTCGTCGTCGCGCACCGCTACGGCGCCCTCCCCCGCCAGGCGAAGGCTCACGCCCACCAGGCGAGGACGACGGCCACGAACGCGGCAGCAGCGACGCAAGGCCGTTGACCGCGGCCCGCCGAGTCGGCCTCCCTGTGCGCCGACTCGGCCGTCGCTCACCAAGGCTCACCCGGCGTCGAGGTCCTCGTCGCTGGTCCCGTGATGGCCGTGGTGCTTGGCATGGAGGTGACGCATCCGGGTCGCGGCCTCCTGCCGGATCCGCCGCCCCTTCTCGATGTCCTTCCTCCGCTTCTTCTCGCTCTTCTCGATGCCGCGGGTGTCACGCGGCGGGAGTTGCACGCTCTCCTCGGCGGCGATGCCGGACTGCAGCTCGCGGCCACGCTCCAGCTCCGCGTCGACCTCGGCGCCGAAGAGGAGCGCCAGGTTGGTGATCCAGAGCCAGAGCAGGAACACGATGACTCCGGCCAACGACCCGTAGGTGCGGTCATAGGAGGAGAAGTTGGCGACGTAGAACCCGAAGCCGACGGAGGCGAGCGCCCAGACCACGATCGCGATCACCGCACCGACGCTCAGCCAGCGGAAACGCGGCGGTCGGATGTTGGGGGTCCCCCAATAGAGCAGGGCGACGATCGCGATGATGACGAAGGCGAGGACCGGCCACTTGGCGATGTCCCACACCAGGACCGCGGTCGACCCGAGGCCGATCTGGTCGCCGACCGCCTTGGCGACCGGCCCCGTCAGCACGAGCGCGAGCAGAGCCAGGGCCGCCAGCACGAGCGTGACGGCGGTCAGGCCGAGCATCGCGGGGCGCAGCTTCCACACCGGGCGGCCCTCCTGGACGCCGTACACGCGGTTCATCGCCCGTCCGAAGGCGCCCACGTAGCCCGACGCCGACCAAGCCGCGCCTAGGAGACCGAAGACCAGGCCGATGCCGGCGGCGGTGCTGCGGCTCAGCTCGAGCAGCGTGGGCTGCAGCGTGTCGGCGATCGAACCCGCGCCCACGTCCTTGAGGATGTCCAGGACGGTGTCCACACTCTCCCGTCCCTGGCCGACCAGGCCGATCAGCGACATCAGCGCGATCGCGCCGGGGAAGAGCGCGAGCACCGAGTAGTACGTCAGCGCGGCCGCCAGATCGGTGCACTGGTCGCCGGTGAACTCCCGCACCGTCTTGCGCAGGACGTAGACCCACGAGCGCCGCGACAGCTTCAGCGGGCTCGACGGCGGCGTCTCCTCGTCGGTCGAGGCGGCGGGCGCTTCGGCCTGCGTGGCAGCAGCCGCGTCGGCATGCTGACCGCGCTCCTGGCGTACGTCGTCTCTCATGCGGCCACATCCGTCAAGAAGCCGAAAGAATACGGACGCGGCCGCACGACAGACTCGATGGACGCTCGCTGACGCTCGCACATGCGGCGTCGGTACCCACTGCCTCCGGCACCGAACGTGGGCGCCGCGGGCGCCGCGGGCGCCGCGAGGCAGCCCTACAGGTAGAGCCCGGTCGCCTCGTCGCCGACCCGCTCGGCGGCGACGGCATGCACGTCACGCTCGCGCATGAGCACGTAGACCTCGCCCGCGACCTCGACCTCGGCCTTGTCCTCGGGGTCGAAGAGCACGCGGTCCCCGACCTGGACGGCGCGGGCGTGCGGGCCCACCGCGACGACACGCGACCAGGCCAGCCGGCGCGCGCCCATCGCCGCGGTCGCCGGGATGACGATGCCGCCGGAGGAGCGTCGCTCCCCGGCTTCGGTGTCGACCTCGACCAGGACGCGGTCGTGGAGCATCTTGATGGGCGTCTTCTCGCTCACGGGTGGGACTTCTCGCCATTCTTGGTCGGGCCGTGCGGTGTCAGGCGGCCGGGGATCGCGGCGCCAGGGGTCGGCGCGGTCACTTCGCGATCTTGCGCAGCGCCACGAAGAGCACGATCGTGCCGACGACGCCGCCCACGGTCTTGAGGATGTTGGCGGTGATGGGCTGCCCGGTCTCGGGGTCGACGTAGACCGCCTTGACGGCGGCAATCTGTCGCGACGCGACCGTCTTCGGGCTCGATCGGTAGAGGAGCTCGTCGATCGTGCCCGCCAGACGCTCGCGGACCTCCTCGATCTCGCTCTCGAGTGCGGACGTCGGGTCTGCCTTGGCCATGCCGCAGAGACTATCGGCAGATTGGTCGCCGCAGGGTGACCGGGCGGTAGGTTGGCGCCATGACGCGATTGGCGCCCGGCGACACCGCCCCCGAGTTCAGGCTCACCGACGACACCGGCCGGGAGGTCGCCCTGAGCGACTACCTCGGCCAGAAGGTCATCGTCTACTTCTACCCCGCGGCGATGACGCCGGGCTGCACCAAGCAGGCCTGCGACTTCACCGACTCGCTCGACTCGCTGAAGGCGCAGGGGTACGCCGTCGTCGGGATCTCCCCCGACAAGCCCGAGAAGCTCGCGAAGTTCCGCGAGCGCGACCACCTCACCATCACCCTGCTGTCCGACCCGGACAAGACGGTGATGAAGGAGTACGGCGCGTTCGGCGAGAAGAAGCTCTACGGCAAGCTCGTCGAGGGCGTCATCCGCTCCACCGTCGTGGTCGACGAGGACGGCAAGGTCTTCCTCGCGCAGTACAACGTCAAGGCCACCGGCCACGTCGCCAAGCTGCGCCGGGACCTCAGGCTCGAGGACGCCTGACCCATCCCCACCGCGGCCGGCCGCGCGTCGTACGCCTCACTCGGCGGTGAGCGCGAGGGTCCCGAGATGCTCGAACTCGACCGCGACCGTGTCGCCCGGGTGGATGAACACCGCGTCGGTCAGGCCGCCGGTGAGCACGATCTGGCCCGCCTCGATCGCCTCCCCGCGCTCGGCGAGCGCGTTGGCGGCGAGCGCGAGCGCCTCGGCCGGGTGACCCTGGACCGCGGCCCCCGTGGCCGTGTCGACCACCTCGCCGTTGACGGTGAGCCGGCAGGGCTCCGCCGCCAGATCGAGCTGGTCGGGCCGGAGCGTCTCGCCGCCGACCACGAACCGCGCGGACGAGGCGTTGTCGGCAACCACGTCGGGCAGCGCGAAGCTGAAGTCGGTGAAGCGTGAGTCGATGACCTCGAGCCCGGCCTGCACGCTCGCGACGGCGTCGAGGGCTGACTCCGCGGTGATCCCCGGTCCCTCCAGGCGCCGTCCCATGACGAAGACGATCTCCGGCTCGACCCGCGGGTGGATGAGCTCATCGACCCGCAACGGCTCGCCGACCTCGAGCCGGTAGCCGTCGGTGAGCACCGCGGTCAACGGCGAACTGATCCCCATCCGCCGCTGCTTCGCCTCGGAGGTGAGCCCGAGCTTGACGCCGACCACCTGCTCCCCGCGCTCCACCAACTTCTCGACGAGGCGCCGCTGCACGGCGTACGCCGTCGCGAGGTCGAGCTCGGGCCACTCGTCCGTGAGACGGCCGCGGTCACGCCGCTCGGCCTCCGCCGCCAGGAGTACGTCGGCGGCCGACTCGATCGTCCAGCCGACGCCACCGCGAGAGGCTGCGGCCTCCGACTTCAGCACGTCCCCGACTGCCCAGCGGTCGGCCGGGACCTCGGTGACGACAACCCGGACCGTCTCCAGGGGCGCCCCGAGCGAGGCCGACACCGTCCGCGCCACCTCCTTGATGCAGCGCGCGACGACCTGGTCGTCGCGGCCCTCCACCAGCGTGATCTGGACGATCGGCACAGCGGCCCCCTCCGTCGACGCGCTGACCGACCGATCGGTCAGCGGGTGCCGGAGGCGGGACTTGAACCCGCACGCCCAAGGGCACGGGAACCTAAATCCCGCGTGTCTGCCTGTTCCACCACTCCGGCTGGCGGGGCCAGTCTAGAGAGTGCCCTGCCCTAGATTGACGGCATGCCGACCCTCGTCCTGGCCAGCCAGTCCCCTGCCCGCCTCAAGACGCTGCGCGACGCCGGGGTGGAGCCGGTGGTGATCGTGAGCGGCGTCGACGAGGACCAGCTCGCCGGCCTGGCCCCGACCGAGCTCGCGCTGCGGCTGGCGGAGCTGAAGTGTGCAGCGGTCGCCGGCCGCGACGACCTGCCCGCCGCGGCGCTCGTGCTGGGGTGTGACAGCGTCCTCGAGCTGGACGGGCAGGCGCTCGGGAAGCCGGGCACCCCCGCGGAGGCGACCCGGCGCTGGCAGGAGATGCGCGGCCGCTCGGGCGTCCTGGTCACCGGGCATGCGCTGACCGACACGAGGACGGGGTGGACGACGTCCGCGACCGCGGCCACGACGGTCCACTTCGCCGACATCGATGACGAGGAGATTGCGGCGTACGTCGCCACCGGCGAACCGCTCCACGTCGCCGGCGCCTTCACGATCGACGGCCTGGGCGGGGCGTTCGTCGACGGCCTCGAGGGCGACCACCACAACGTCGTCGGCCTGAGCCTGCCCCTGCTGCGCCGGATGCTCGCCGAGCTCGGCCACTCCTGGACCGCGCTCTGGCACGCCGGCGAGAGCGTCACTCCCTGAGCTCCTCGGAGACGTGCAGCCGGATTGCGTCGGCCGACCGTCCCGACTCGATCCCCTCGAGGACCTCGGCCGCCTCCGCCGTGGCACGCGGGTCCTCGTAGACCTCGGTGTAGCGGATCTTGCGGTGGAAGACGAACTGCCGGAACAGGTAGAAGCGGGCGACCTGGGACAGCAGGAGCCCGACCACGTTGCCGGAGATGTTGTCGGCGAGCGGGCTGGTGAGGTCGAGCGCGTGCCGGCTCAGCCACAGGCAGCCGAGCGGGATCGTGGTCATCGTGATGATGTTGATGACGGCGTACGACACGAAGCCCTCGCCCGCCTTGGCGCCGGCGCGCTGCTTGAACGTCCAGCGCCGGGAGAGCTCGTAGGACACGAGCATCCCGACGCCGTGGGAGACGACGTAGGACCAGGTGACGTGACCGTGCAGCGGCGACCAGATGCCGTAGGGCCGGTAGGCGAGCCAGTTGTAGAGCACGATCGCGACGAACGTCGAGATCGCACCGACGGCCATGAACCGGACGATCTCGCCGAGCAGCCGCCACCCCCTGGACACGGCGAACAGCCTACGGTGCGACGACCGCGACTACTCCACAGGCAGGCCGAGTCCGCGCGCGATGAGCATCCGCTGCACCTCCGAGGTGCCCTCGCCGATCTCCAGGATCTTGGCGTCGCGGTAGAACCGCGCGACGGGGTACTCCTCCATGAAGCCGTAGCCGCCGAAGACCTGGGTCGCGATGCGGGTGGCCGTCACCGCGGCCTCGGAGGTGTAGAGCTTGGCCACCGACGCGGCCCGCTTGAACTCGCTCGTCGGCGCACCGGCGTCTCTCATGGCCGCCGCCTTGTAGGTCAGCAGCCGGCCGGCCTGGACCATCACCTCCAGGTCGGCGATCTGGAACGCCACCCCCTGCTTGCGCCCGATCGGACCGCCGAAGGTCTGCCGCTGACCGGCGTACTCCAGGCAGAGGTCGAGGCAGGCCTGGACACAACCGACGGCGAGCGCCGCGATCGCGACCCGACCGTCGTCGAGGGTGGCGAGGAACTGCGCGTAGCCGCGGCCCCGCTCCCCGAGCAGGTGGTCGGCCGGGACCCGGACGTCCTCGAAGGTCAGCGGGTGGGTGTCGGAGGCGTGCCAGCCGAGCTTGTCGTACGCCGGCTCCGCGGTGAACCCGGGCGTCCCGGCCGGGAGCATCAGCGCACTGATCTCGGGCTTGCCGTCCGCGCGCATCCCGGTGCGCGCGGTGACGGTCACGACCGAGGTGATCTCTGAGCCGGAGTTGGTGATGAACTGCTTCGCCCCGTTGACGACCCACTCGTCGCCGACGAGCTCGGCACGGGACCGGGTCGCACCCGCGTCGGAGCCGGCACCCGGCTCGGTCAGCCCGAAGCCGGCCAGCCGCTCGCCGGCCACCAGGTCGGGCAGCCAGCGCTCCTTCTGCTCCGGCGTGCCGTAGGTGAGGATCGGGTTGATGCCGAGCCCGACACCGGCCTCGAGCGTGATGCCGAGGGACTGGTCCACCCGGCCCAGCTCCTCGATCGCGACGCACAACGAGGTGAAGTCACCGCCGGCGCCGCCGTACTCCTCGGGCGCGGTGAGCCCGAAGAGTCCCAGCTTGCCCATCTGTTGCACGACCTCGACCGGGAAGTGGTGGTCGCGGTCCCACTGGGCGGCGTACGGCGCGATCGCGCTCTCGGCGAAGTCGCGGACGACGTGCCGGAACTCCTCGTGCTCGCGGGAGAGTTCGAAGCTCATGCCTGCAGGTTAGCGTTCGTTAACCGCGGATGCGAGACCGCGGTCACATCCTTTGCCCGCGAGCCGGACGCCTTGGCCCGGCGCCCCGGCCGCCGCCGGGCGGTCGGCCTCCCTCAGCGGAACGTGCCGGCCGAGAGCGCCCCGGCGAGCCGCCGCTGGAAGACCAGGTAGACGACGAGCACGGGCACGACCGTCATCACGATCGCGGCATAGAGAGAGCCGAAGTCGATGGAGTAGCCCGAGCCCGACGCGAAGCGCGCCATGCCCTGGGTGAGCACGTAGTGGTCGGGGTTCGTGTTGAGCGCCACCGGCAGCAGGAACTGGTTCCACAGCCCGAGGAAGTTGAAGATCGCGACGCTCGCCATCCCCGGCCCCGCCATCGGCAGCATGATCTGGAAGAACGTCCGCCACTCACCCGCGCCGTCGATCAGCGCCGCCTCGTAGACGTCGTCGGGCAGCGTCTTGAAGAAGGCGTAGAGGAAGAAGACGGTGAACGGCAGGGCGTAGGCGACATACGTCAGCGTCAGTCCGGGGAGCGTGTTGAGCAGGCCGACGTCCTTCAGCACGAAGAACAGCGGCACAATCACCAGGAACACCGGGAAGACCAGCCCGCCGAGCATGAGCACGTAGATCAGCCGACGCCCCGGGAACCGGAAGCGGGCCAGGACGTAGGCGCACATCGCGCCGAGGAGCATGACGAGGACCAGCGCGCTGGCCACGACGAGGACGGTGTTGAGGAAGAACCGGCCGATCCCGGCATCGGTCCACGCGTGGGTGTAGTTGTCGAGCTGCCAGTGCGCCGGCAGCGAGAACGGCGAGTGCAGGATCTCCTTCGTCGTCTTGAACGACGACAGCACGACCCAGAGGAACGGCACGATGACGATGACCGACCAGATGACCAGCAGCACGTGGGAAGTCGTCTCGACCGCCACGTCCCCGGCGGTGTGGACGGCGCCTTGCCCGCGGGTCGGCGTGGTCCTCTGCGTGGCGACGGCGGTCGTCATGCCCGGCCCCTCTCGTCACGTCCTCCGAACAGGCGGATGACGGCGAACACGATCGCCGCGAACAGCAAGGTGATGACCGCGAGCACCACGCCCATCGCGGTCGCATAGCCGAACTGGTTCTTCTTGAAGGCCGTGGTGAGGAGGTACTGGCTCATGGTGAGCGTCGAGTTGTCCGGACCGCCGCCCGAGTTGAGCGCCTGCATGAAGACGAACGCGTCGAGGCAGAGGATGCCGATATAGATGTACGCCGTCTGCACGTTGTCCCGGATGAGCGGGAGCGTGATCGAGACCGCCGTGCGGAGCCGGCCGGCGCCGTCGATCCGCGCCGCCTCGTAGATCTCGGCCGGCAGGCCCTTGATCGCGGCCACGAAGAGCACGGTGTAGAAGCCGATCGAGCCCCAGATGATGACGAACATCGATGCGGGCATCGCGCTCTTCACCTCACCGAGCCAGGCGAAGTCGGTGAACCCGTGCAGGCCGACCTTGGTGAGGACACCGTTGAGCAGCCCCGACGCGGGATCGAAGACCTGCGCCCAGATCAGGCCGATGACGATGGCCGGGACGGCGTAGGGGAAGAACGAGACGGTGCGATACCACCCGCCTGCGCGGATGCCGCGCACCGCGCCCGTGCTGGGTCCGCCCATGGTGACCACGATCGCGATCGCGAACGCGGCCGCCAGGGTCACGATCGGCACCACGATCGCCAGCTCGATGTTGTTGCGCACCGCGTGGACGAAGATGTCGTCGTGGGCCAGCTTGGTGAAGTTGGCGAACCCGACGACGTTCATCTCCGGGGAGAAGCCGGTCCAGTCGGTCAGCGAGTAGAACAACGCCTCGCACACCGGGACGAGCACGAAGACCACGAAGATGGCCAGCGGCAGGCCGAGGAAGACCACCATGAAGCTGACCCGGTCGAAGGTCAACTGCGCACGCCACCGGGCCAGCCGCCGCCGGGCGGTCACGCGGGGGCGGCCGGCCGACGGCGTACGACGCGCCGCCCTGCTGTGCGTGCTGCTCTTGACGCTGCTCTTCATGCTGCTTGTCGCGCTCGCCATCGTCAGGTGATCTTGAGCTTCTTCACGGAGGAGTCGTTGGCGACCTTGTCGCTGATCTCCTGCATGCCCTTGGTCAGGCCGGCGACGTCGGTGTGGCCGGAGAGGAAGGAGTTCCAGACGACGAGCTGGTCGCTGTCCATGCCGTAGTAGTCGTAGAACTGGTAGTTGAAGACGTTGTCGCCGGCGTCGTCGAGCATCTTCGACTGGGACTTCAACGCGGTGGACCCGAAGCCGTCGGCCGGCACGGTCCCCTTGACGATCGTCGGCGCCAGCTTGGTCTTGGAGAAGTTGGTCGCGGCGTCCTGCGACAGCATCGCGCGCAGGATCTCCTTCCCGCCGGCCGGGTTCTTGCCCTTGCTCGGCACGATGAACCCCTCCCCGGACGCGGCGCGCAGCGCCTCGTACGGCATGGCCGGGCTGTCGGTGAGGGTCGGCTCCGGGAAGCCGGTCATCTCGAAGCCCGACTTGGTGGCCTTCTTCATCTCGTTCTCGATCCACCCGCCGGAGGGGTAGAGGATGGCCTGCTGGTCGTTGCTCCACTTGGCCTGGGCGGCGGTGAACTGCGTGCCGGCGCCGCCCGGGACGAACATCCCCCGCGTCACCATCTCGCCCAGCTTCTCGAAGATCCCCTGGATCGCCGGGTGCGACCAGGCCTTCGGTTCGAGGTTCTCCAGCGCGAGACGGACCTCGTCCCCGCCTTCCTTGGCCGCGGAGTCGATGGCGAGGGTGCGGTAGTAGGTCGCCGCCTCCTTGCCCCAGACCCAGAGGTACTTGCCCTTCGCCTTGGCCTTGGCGCCGAGGTCGAGCGCCTCGTCCCAGGTCTTCGGCGGCGTCCAGCCGTTCTCCTGGAACAGCGAAGCGCTGTACCACACGGCGTACACGGTCATGACGTAGTTCATGGCGACGAAGCGGCCGTCGTACGTGCCCGTCGCCTTCGCGTTGGGGTAGAGCGTGTCGGCGATCTTCGTGCCCTCGTAGTTCTTCGCGTCGAAGACGTCGTCGAGGGTCTCGAGCTGCTCGGCGATCGTGTTGAACCCGATGATCCCGGCCCCGGAGTTGTCGATGAGGTCCGGCGGGTTGCCGGCCGCGAAGCGGGGCTGCAACTCCTGGGCGATCTGCGTCGACGGGGAGACCTTGATCTTCACCCCGCTGAAGTCCTTCTGCTTCGTCACCTGGTCGGCGGCGAACGTGACGTAGTCGTAGCCGTAGCCGCCGTTGAAGATGACGGCCTCGACGCTCGTGTTGTCCTTGAGCCCGAACGGGTTGGTCGCCGACTTGGTGCCGGACGACGTGGAGCCACCGCCACCGCTCGGCGAGGAGCAGGCCGCGAGCGGGCCGGCGAGCGGGAGGAGGGCTGCCGTGGCGAGCGCTCCTCGCATGAAGGTACGGCGGTCGAAACGACCGGTGTGCTGGGTCATCGTTGCCTTCCTTGGTGGGTGCTGGTGCTGCGGTTGGTCGTGTCCTTGTCCTTGGTGCTGTGTGCCTGTGCTGCTGTCTGCCTGTGCTGCTGTCTGCCTGTGCTGCTGTCTGCCTGTGCTGCTGTCTCTCGCGGAGCCGCCTGCGCGTGCCGCTCCCGTCTCACGACAGGGAGCCGATGCGGCCGGCGTACCTCTCCTTGAGCGCGTTGTTGTGCTCGTCGCCGCCGGGGACGTTGGCCGAGATGTAGAGCGGCGGCACCTCGCCGTCGGCGCGCAGCCGCGCGGCCGCGCCGACGGTGAGGAGCTGCGCCAGATAGGCGGCGGTGATGGAGGAGACCGCCCCGACGCCGAGACCATCGCCGAGCGGAAGGGTGGTGTCGCCGTACGGCGCCCGGTTGTCGATCACCACGTCGGCGATCTCGGAGAGCCGCTTGCCGCTCGGGTGCTTCGGGGTCACGGCGTTGGTGTGCTCGAGGCTCGTCACGGCGATCACCGGGTGGCCCTCCTCCTTGGCGCGCAGGGCGAGCCCGACGATCGAGCCGTTGACCCCGGAGTTGGAGGCGATGAGGAACACGTCCGCCGGGTCGAAGCGGTAGAGCGCGTAGAGCTCGTCGACGATCGTCGCGTCACGCTCGAGGGTGCCGTCAGCGAGGATCGCGGCGTCCCGGCCGCCCTTGAGCACGACGTCGCGCAGGGCCACCGCATGCGTCGGGATCAGCCCGCCCGCGCGGCCCGCGATCTCCATCGCGAAGGCCTGCGAGTGGCCGGTGCCGAAGGCCTGCAGCACGCCACCCTTGCGCAGCGACGTCACGATCAGGTCGAGCGCCGGGTCGAGGCCGCCCACACGGACCTCCTCGTCGATGGCGGCCAGGCGGCTGCGGACCTGGCCGGCGAAGTCGACGAACAGGGCGGCGGGGTCGACGGGACCGGTGCCGGGACCGGTGGATGAGGCGGTCATGAGGCAGAGGTTCCTTTCGACGGTACGACGCCGGGCCGGACCACCCGGGCGGAGGTGCGCTGCGGGCGGCGGTGGGGCGAGACAGCGGCCGCTGAGGCGGCGAGCATGCTCGTCGTACGCGAGAAATCCTGCTGCGCGACGAGGAGGTAGAGCAGGTCGATCACGAACATCTGGGCGTGCTTGGCCGAGAGGTCGTCGGGCTGGAGGTACTCCCCCGGCGCATAGCTCACGAGGTGGGCGTCGGACATCGCGGCCAGCGGGGAGGACGGGTTGCTGGTCACCGCGACCGCGTAGGCGCCGGTGGACTTCGCGAGCGTGAGCATCTCGATCGTCTCGTCGGTGCGGCCGGTGTTGGAGAACCCGATCGCGACGCACGACTCGGTGAGGAGCGCGGCGCTGGTCAGGCCGTCGTGGACCTCACCCCACGCGTGCGCGTTGATCCCGATGCGATAGAGCCGGGCCTGGAGGTCGGCGGCGACGGTCGCGCTCCCACCGATGCCGTAGATGTCCACGTGCGTGCTGCGCGCGATGGCGCGAGCGATCTCGGCCACGAGCGCAGCGTCGAGGAGGTCGGCGGTGGAGGTCAGGGCGACCGTGTGGGCGTTGACGAGCGTCCGCATGACGTCGTCGGGCGCGTCGTCCGGCTGGAAGGCCCGGCCGATGTCGGCGTCCCAGGTCTCATGGGCGCTGGACCGACCCTGTTCGGCGGCGGCGCCGACCCGGAGCGTCGGGTAGCCGGCGTACCCGATGACCCGGCAGAAGCGGGTGACCGTCGCGGGCGAGGTGCCGGCCCGCTCGGCGAGCTCGGTGATGGAGAGCTCCAACGGCAGCGACGGGTCCTCGAGCAGGAGCGCCCCGATCTTGGCCATCGCCACCGACATCGTCGGCAGCGCGGCTCTGATCCGGCTGCTCGCACCGAAGCCTTCTATCGTCTGCGCCACGAGGACTCCCTTGCCGTCGTGAAAATCCATGTCACGATTCACGGAGTGTTCTCGAAAACTTCTTACACCTCGCCGCACGGCACAACCACTTCAATGTCACGAATAGGTAACGAATGAGCGCGTGCACCGCGGAGCACCGATGACGGCCCGGATCACCCCATGACGGGACCGTGGACGACGACCCCGCCGTCGGCCTACGTCGCGGTCGACGGCGGCGGGACCAGCACGCGCAGCGTGGTCGTCGACGCCACCGGTCGGCGTCTCGGCGTGGCGCGCGCGGGCAGCGGCAACCCGGTCTCCGCCGGCACTGAGCTCTCGGCGCGGTCGATCACCGAGAGCGTCGCCGCGGCCCTGGCGGCGGCAGGCCTGGGCGCCGACCGGCTCGGTCTTCTCCTGCTCGCCGTCGCCGGGACGGGTTCGCCGACGCATCGCGAGGAGCTCCGACGGCGGCTCATCGAGGCCGGCCTGGTCATGCCCGTGGTCTTCGAGAGCGACCTGCTCGCGATGTTCGCCGCCGGGACGCACGTCCTCGACGGCTACGCACTCGTCGCGGGCACCGGGGCCGCCGCGATACGCGTCGAGGACGGTCGACAGGTCGCGGTCGCCGACGGTCTCGGCTGGCTCCTCGGCGACGACGGCTCCGGGTTCTGGATCGGCCGCCGCGTCGTGCGCGCGGCGCTCGCCGACCTCGACGGGCGCGGCCCCACCACCGCACTGACCTCGCTCCTGCTGGGACGGCTCGGTCTCGCCCCCGACGTCGCGAGCCCTCGCGAGACCGTGGCCGCCGCCGTCTCGCGGTTGTACGCCGACCGCCCGGTGCGCCTGGCCGAGTTCGCGCGGCTCGCGTTCGAGGCGCGCGGCGACGAGGCGGCCGCGACGATCCTCCGCGGCGCAGGCTCGGCGCTCGCCCGGACGCTCCACGCGGTCGCCGTACCGCCTCTGCGGGGGCCGGTCGTGCTCGGTGGCAGCATCCTGGCGCACCACCCCGACCTGGGTGCCGTCGTCGCCGGCGAGCTCGCCCGGATCCTCCCGGACGGCGAGGAGCCGGTGGACGTGCGGACCGTGACCGACGGGCTCACCGGTGCCGCGGTGCTGGCGCTCCGGCGCGCAGGGCTGACCGTCGACGAGGCGGTCCATGCGAGGCTGAGGTCGTCCATATCGTGACGGAGACCACACCCGGACGCCGGTCCGCGGCCCCCCACCCTCTCCTCTAGAGTGGGCTCGCCCATCCCACACGGAGGAGTTCGACCCCGGTATGACGCAGACCAAGCCACTCACGAAAGTCCT
>NZ_JBFPJR010000044.1:0-25065 GCF_040838215.1 Nocardioides eburneus
TCGCGCCGCCCATGCCCTTGACCATGGCGCCCGGGATCATCCAGTTGGCGATGTCGCCGTTGACCGCGACCTGCATCGCGCCGAGCACGGCGACGTCGATGTGGCCGCCGCGGATCATCGCGAACGACGTCGCAGAGTCGAAGTACGACGCCCCCGGCAGCACGGTCACCGTCTGCTTGCCGGCGTTGATGAGGTCGGGGTCGACCTCGTCGTCGTACGGGAACGGGCCGACGCCCAGGATGCCGTTCTCGGCGTGGAGGACGACGGTGGACGTCTCGGGGATGTAGTCGGGGATCAGCGTCGGCAGACCGATGCCGAGGTTGACGTAGTCCCCGTCGTTGAGCTCCTTCGCGGCGCGGGCCGCCATCTCATCGCGGTTCCAGGGCATCTCAGGCCTCCTTGCTCGGACGCTGGCGGGTGGTGCGCTTCTCGATGTCCTTGCGGGACGCCTGCTCGGGAGTGAGCTCGACGATGCGCTGGACGAAGATGCCGGGCAGGTGGACCTCGTCGGGGCCGAGCTCGCCGACCTCGACGACCTTCTCCGCCTCGATGATCGTGACGCGACCGGCCATCGCGGCCGGCGGGTTGAAGTTGCGTGAGGCGGCGTGGAAGACCGCGTTGCCGGCCCGGTCGACGACCGCGGCCCGGACGAGCGCGAAGTCGGTGACGATGCCCTCTTCGAGCACCATCTTCTTGCCGTGGAACTCGCGCACCTCCTTCGCCGGCGACGCCTCGGCCACCGTGCCGTCGGTGTTGTAGCGCCACGGCATGCCGCCCTCGGAGACGAGCGTCCCGACCCCGGTCGGCGTGTAGAACGCCCCGATGCCGCTGCCGCCGGCGCGCAGCCGCTCGGCGAGGGTGCCCTGCGGGGTCAGCTCGACGGTGAGCTCGCCGGCGAGGTACTGCCGCGCGAACTCCTTGTTCTCGCCGACGTACGACGCGATCACGCGCGTGATCTTGTGGGCCTCGAGGAGCAGGCCGAGGCCGGCACCGTCGACGCCACAGTTGTTGGAGACGACCTTCAGGTCGCCCGCGCCCTGGGCGACCAGCGCGTCGATGAGGAACCAGGGGATGCCGGCCAGGCCGAAGCCGCCGACGGCCAGGCTGGCGCCGTCGGGGATGTCGGCGACCGCCTCCGCGGCGGACCCGACCACCTTGTCCAGGGTCATGAGTGCTCCGAATCTTCTTGTGGTGTGCTGCGGGGATTCAGCAGGGGTACGACGGTCAGCGGACCGCCTCGAAGACGGCAGCGATCCCCTGGCCGCCGCCGATGCACATCGTCTCGAGCACGTAGCGCGCCTCGCGGCGGCGTGCCTCGTAGGCGGCCGTGGCGAGGATCCGCGCACCGGTCGCGCCGATCGGGTGGCCGAGGGAGATCCCCGAGCCGTTGGGGTTGAGCCGCTCGTCGTCTGCGTCGATCTTCCACTCGCGCAGACAGGCGATGACCTGCGCGGCGAACGCCTCGTTGATCTCGAGCAGGTCGATCTCGTCGAGCGTCAGCCCGGCCCGCTCGAGGGCCGAGGCGCTCGCGGAGACCGGGCCGATGCCCATCGTCTCGGGGGCGACGCCGGTGACGGCCCACGACCTCAGCGCCAGCAGCGGGGTGAGGCCGCGCTTCTCGGCCTCCGCGCGGGTCGTGACGACGCACATCGCGGCGCCGTCGTTCTGGCCGGAGGCGTTGCCGGCGGTGACCGTCGACTCGGCGTCGATCTTCAGCCGGATCGGGCGCAGCTTGCCGAGCGTCTCCATCGAGGCGTCGGCACGGGGGTGCTCGTCGCGGTCGACGACGGTGTCGGGCTTGCCGCGCTTGCCGGGCACGGTCACCGGGACCAACTCGTCGGCGAACTTGCCGGCCTCGTGGGCCGCGACGGCACGCTGGTTGGAGCGGACCGCCATCTCGTCCTGCTCCTCGCGGCTGATGCCGTAGGCCCGGCGGAGGTTCTCCGCGGTCTCGATCATCCCGCCCGGGATGGGGTGGTCCTTGCCGCCGGCGGTGAGGCGGGCACGGTCGAGGCGGTCGGCAAGCTCGACGCCACCCTGCTTGAGTCCGCTGCGCAGGCCGAGCGCGTAGTGCTCGACGTTGGACATCGACTCCGCGCCACCGGCCACGACCAGGCCCGCGGCACCCGTGGCGACCATGCCGGCGGCGTACATCACAGCCTGGAGGCCCGACCCGCAACGGCGGTCGATCTGGAGGCCCGGGACGCCGATGCCGAGGCCGGCGTCGAGCGCCGCGATGCGACCGATCGCGGGGTTCTCGCCGGAGGCGTAGCCGTTGCCGAGGATGACATCGTCCACGTCGCCCTCGCCGAGGCCGGTGCGTGCGACGAGCTCGGTGAGGACGGTGGTCGCCAGGTCGGTGGCGCTGAGCGGGGCGAGGGCGCCGAGGAAGCGGCCGACCGGGGTGCGGAGCGGCTCGCAGATGACGACGTCGTTGCCGGAGGACTGTGAGAGATCGGCCATGTGAGTCACGTTACGGAGCCCGGGGGAGAGGGGGAAGTATCCATTTCCCGCCGATCGATATTCTGAGAGTCTTAGTCGCGTGGAGCTGAGACATCTTCGCTACTTCCGCGCCGTCGCCGAGGAGCTGCACTTCGGCCGCGCCGCCGAACGCCTCCACATCGCGCAGCCCCCGCTCTCCCAGCAGATCCGTGCGCTCGAGGCGGAGCTCGGCGTGGAGCTGCTGCGCCGCAGCACCCGGCGGGTCGAGCTGACCCCAGCAGGTGCCGCGTTCCTCGAGCGCACGCGCGACATCCTCACGGCCGTCGACGAGGCGGGCGACGAGGCGCGTCGCGTCGACGCCGGCCTCGAGGGGGCGCTCACGCTCGGGTGCGTCGGCTCGGCGACGTACTCCCTGCTGCCGCGGCTCGCCCGCAGCCTGCGCGAGGAGTTGCCCGGGATCGACGTCGAGTTCCGCGGTGAGATGCTGGGCCCGGACCTGGTCGCGGCCCTGGTTGCCGGCGAGATCGACCTGGCCTTGCTCAGGCCGCCGGTGCTCGAGCCGGGCGTCGTCGTCCGAGCCGTACGCCGGGACCGCCTCATCGTGGTGCTCCCCGACGGTCACCGGCTCGCCCGGCGCAAGCGGCTCGCGATGGCGGACCTCGCCGGGGAGGACCTCGTCGTCCATGCCGGCCACGGCCGGTCGGTGATGCACGATCTCGTCCTCGAGCTCGCCCGCGAGGCGGGCTTCGCGCCGCGCATCCGGCACGAGGTCGCCGAGACGTCGACGCTGGTGACGTTCGTCGCGGCCGGGCTCGGGGTCTCCGTCGTGCCCGAGCCGGTCGCCGCGCTGGGCATCAGCGGGGCGACGTACCGGCCGCTGGTCCCGGCATCCTCCGGGATCGATCTCCTGGTGGGCACGCGAGCGGGGGAGGAGTCTCCCCAGGTGGTGCGCGCGCTGGCCACCCTGGACCGGGTGCTGCGCGACCCTGCCGACTGAGCGACCGGGCTGTCGTCGTACGCTCTCTATTGCGATAGATTCGCAATAGGCCGCCGAGGCGTCGTCGACACGAGGAGAGCGCGTGAGCCACTTCCGGGAGTTCCGAGCCAGCCTGGGTGCGGCCGACCGCCGCTCGCTCGTCATGATGGGCAGCGTCGTGGTGGCGCTCCACGTCCTCGGCTTCGGCGTGCTCTTCGGCCTCGTCGCGCCGCAGCACTTCGAGCTCGGCGGCGACCATCCCGTCTTCACCGTCGGCGTCGGCGTCCTCGCCTACACCTTCGGCCTGCGGCACGCCTTCGACGCCGATCACATCGCGGCGGTCGACAACACCACCCGGAAGCTGCTGCAGGACGCGCAGGAGAAGGGGACCGATCGCAAGCCGCTCACCGTCGGCTTCTGGTTCTCGCTCGGCCACTCCACGATCGTGTTCGCGCTCGCGTTCCTGCTCTCCATCGGGGTGAAGGCCCTGGTCGGGTCGGTCGAGGACGACGGCTCCACGCTCCACACCATCACCGGCATGATCGGCCCGACCGTCTCCGGTCTCTTCCTGTGGGTGCTCGGCATCCTCAACCTGGTCGCGCTGCTCGGCATCCTGCGGGTCTTCTCGAAGCTCCGCCAGGGCGAGTACGACGAGGCGGAGCTGGAGCGCCAGCTCGACAGCCGTGGCTTCATGAACCGGTTCCTCGGCGGGCTCACCAAGTCGGTGCGCAAGCCGTGGCACATCTACCCGATCGGCGTCCTCTTCGGGCTCGGCTTCGACACCGCAACGGAGGTCGGCCTGCTCGTCCTCGCCGGTGGCGCGGCGGCGTTCAACCTGCCGTTCTACTCGATCCTCGTCCTGCCGATCCTGTTCGCCGCGGCGATGTCGCTGATGGACTCGGTCGACGGTGTCTTCATGAACTACGCCTACGGCTGGGCGTTCGCGAAGCCGGTCCGCAAGATCTTCTACAACATCACCATCACGTCGATCTCGGTCGCGGTCGCCCTCGTCATCGGCACCATTGAGCTCATCGGTGTCGTCGCCGACCGGCTCTCCATCACGCACGGCCCCCTGGCCGCGATCGCGTCGATCCCGCTCGACTACGCCGGGTACGGCATCGTGGGGCTCTTCGTCGTCGCCTGGGCGCTCGCCCTCGCCGTCTGGCGCTATGGGCGCATCGAGGAGCGCTGGAGCGCCGATCTCTCGTCGTAAGGCGCCTCGCCTCGCCACACTGTCACGGTGACAGTTTGGGGCGTGGGTGACAGCTCGGATCTGTCACCGACGGCGCAGAGTGTCACCGTGACACTTTGGCTGCTGGCCTCAGCGGCGGGCGCGCACGAACCCGACCACGAGCCGCCAGCCGAGCATGGTGACGGCGAGGAAGACGATCGTCACGATCGGGAAGCCGCCGGAGATGCCGCGGCCAGACACCAGCCGGAGCAGCAGGCCGAGGACATAGGTTGCGGCGAGGACCGTGGTGCCGGCCGGCCAGACCCGGTACGCCGTCCACGACCGCCTCGCCACGACGGCCCACCCCACGAGGCAGCCGACGAGGAACGGCCAGGCGATGCGCAGCGTCACCAACTGGGAGGCGCTCGCCTCGTGGGACTGGTGCCCGGCGAGCGAGAACACGAGGACGCAGACGACGTCGGCGAGCAGGCCGAGCAGCATGGCCCTCGAGGCGAGTCTGGCCGGCGTCGTACGACGGTCGGCGGAGGCGCGCTGGTCCGCGGGTGCGCTCACTGGTCGGCCTCCGGGCCGGCCTGGGGCCTGACGTCGAGGACGACCTCGAACTCGAGCAGCTCGGCGCCCGAGGACACCGGACGCCGCGGCTCACCGCCCGGCTCGGCGGCATGGGCCGCACCCGCCCGACCCTCACGCCAGGCCTGGAACGACTCCTCGTCGGCCCAGTGGGTCACGACGAAGTAGCGCCCGCCCTCGTGAGTGGGGCGCAGGAGCTGGAAGCCGAGGAACCCCGGCGAGTCCTCGACCGTGCCGGCGCGCGCCGCGAAGCGCTTCTCGAGCTCGTCGCCGGCACCGGCAGGCACGGACAGGGCGTTGATCTTCACGACCGACATGCCCCGATCCTGCCACCCGGGTCGATGCGGGGCTAAGCGCCGCCGACCCACTGCCCGGCGCGCATGACCCGGGTCACCGTCAGCGACGTGTCGGCGACGAGGACGTCCGCGCGCAGTCCGGGCCGGAGCGCCCCCACGTCGGGGAGCCCGGCGACGGCCGCAGGGGTGGTCGCGGCGGCGCGGACGAGGCGCACCGGGTCGAGCCCGGCGGCCGCGTGGCGGCGTACCTGCTCCGCCAGCCGGCTGGTCCCGCCCGCGATCGCCCCGCCGCCGGCGAGCCGCGCGACGCCGTCGCGCACCTCGACCTGCTGCGGCCCGAGCTCGTAGTCGCCGTCGGCCATCCCCGCGGCGGCCATCGCGTCGGTGACGAGCACGGCGCGGTCCCCGGCGAGGGTGAGGGCGGCGCGCACGGTCTCGTCGTCGAGGTGTACGCCGTCGGCGACCAGCTCCACGCAGGCGACCCCGTCCGCGGCGGCGGCCAGGGCGGCCAACGCGGGGCCGGGGGAGCGGTGATGCATCGGCGGCATGCCGTTGAACAGGTGCGTGACGAGGGGCGCACGTCCCGCGGCGAGGAAGGCCCGGGCGACCGGGGCGGTGGCGGCGGTGTGGCCGAGCGCGACGACGACGCCGTCGGCGGCGAGCTGGTCGGCGACGGCGTCCGCGCCCGGGAGCTCGGCGGCGAGCGTCATCACCCGGACGTGGCCGCGTCCGGCGGCGATCAGGTCACGCGCGAGCCCCGTGTCGGGCGCGCGCAGGTGGGCGGCGTCCTGGGCGCCGCGGCAGCTCTCCGCCAGGAAGGGGCCTTCGACGTGGATGCCGGACAGCACGCCCGCCTCCACCGCGTCGGCGAGCGTCGCGACGACGGCGAGCATCCGGTCGGGAGCGTCGGTGACGGCACTGCCGAGCAGGCTCGTCGTCCCGGCGGCCAGGTGGGTGGCGGCCGCGGTCGCGACCTGTGCGGGGTCGGCGGCGGTGAGGCTCGCGCCGCCGCCACCGTGGTTGTGGATGTCCACCAGGCCGGGGAGCAGCCAGTCGTCGGTCGGTTCCCGGGCGTCCGCGCGGGCGCCGTCGCGAACGTCGTCCGCGGGCCGCACCGCGACGAGCCGATCGCCCTCGACCTCGACGACGCCGTCCTCGATCACCTCGTCGGGGGTGACGACCTTCCCGCGCAGCTTCACGGGCCCAGCCTGGCAGAGATTCAGATCCAGCGGCTGAACCAGATCCGGTCGAGCCACTCGGGCCGGGCCAGGAGCTGATCGGTGTAGATCGGCCAGAACCACGCGAAGTTGGCGAGCACGAGGACGAGGAAGGCGCCGCCCACGACCACGCCGAGCGTACGACGCCGGCCCGACGCCCGCTCCGGCCCGATGAGGCGTCCGATCACGAGCGTGCTGGCCAGGACGAGGAACGGCAGGGTGACGATCGTGTAGTAGGAGAAGATCGGCCGGTCGGCGTAGGTGAGCCACGGCAGCCAGGTCGAGGCGATGCCGACGATCGCGATGCCGAAGCGCCAGTCCCGTGCGCCCAGCCAGAGCACAAGGCCGGCGACCGCGGCGACGCAGGAGCCCCACCACAGGACCGGCGTGCCGAGCAGCAGCACCTGCCGCAGGCAGGTCTCGCCGGGCGCGGCGTGGCAGCCCTGCTGCCCGGGCTTGATGTCGACGTCGGCGGCGACCCCTACCGGTCGGTTGAGCAGCAGCCAGCCGGCCGGCTGGGAGGCGTAGGTGTGGGTCGCGCAGTTCAGGAAGTGG
The DNA here is from genome assembly GCF_040838215.1 of Nocardioides eburneus. Classification (NCBI taxonomy): domain Bacteria; kingdom Bacillati; phylum Actinomycetota; class Actinomycetes; order Propionibacteriales; family Nocardioidaceae; genus Nocardioides; species Nocardioides eburneus. The sequence goes on from NZ_JBFPJR010000044.1 coordinate 7,249, forward strand.
GTGTGGAACGTGTAGACGTCGCGGTGGTAGTACCAGAGCGACCGCAGCGACTGCCAGGCCTCGCCGAGGCCGTGGGCGTCCGGCTCGGTCGCGGTGGGCCAGCGCTTGTCGGGGTCGAGGTCGTCGGCGACGTACGTCGTGCCGTCGCAGTGCCCGTGGCCGGTGTACTGCGTGTACTGCGTCGAGGACAGCGACTGCTCGTAGACGTGTGCGTGCGCCATCCACGGGATCCAGGTGGCGACGTACACGACGACCGCGACGACCACGAGGTGGAGGAAGGCAGGGATCCCGTCGACGATCGTGGCCTTGACCCACGCGTGGCGTACGCCGAAGGAGCGCCGCATGCCGATCGACCAGGCGAGGCAGAGCACGCCGAAGGCGGCGAGGGGGTAGGCCGCCTCCCACTTCGAGCCGAGGGCGAGGCCCCAGGAGAGCCCGGCGGCGAGGAGCCAGGGGCGCAGGAGCAGCCGGCGGACCGGGCCCCAGCTGGGCGAGACGGGAGACGTGGTGGTCTCGGGCGACGGCGTCAGTCGGGCCATCCGCGCCCGGCACCAGTCCCGGTCGGCGACCATGCAGTGGACGGCGAGCAGCACGAAGAACGCGACGAAGATGTCGAGCAGCGCCAGCCGGGAGAGGACGAACTCGAGCCCGTCGAAGCACATCAGCAGCCCCGCGACGACACCCAGCATCGTGGAGCGGGTGAGCCGCCGGACGAACCGGATGAGGAGCAGGACCATCAGCGACCCGACGAGGCAGGCGGCGATGCGCCAGCCGAACGGGTCCATCCCGAAGACCTTCTCGCCGGCGGCGATGAGCCACTTGCCGACGTCGGGATGGACGATCATCTCCGGGCTGTCCTGCCACTGCCCGGTGGTCACCCCGGCGAGGATGTGGCGGTCGGCGTCGTCGACGTAGTTGCGCGCGTAGCCGAAGTGGAGCAGCGACCAGGCGTCCTTGGCGTAGTAGGTCTCGTCGAACTCGAACGCCTTGGGTGTCGAGAGGTGCCAGATCCGCAGCACGAACGCGAGCACCGTCACGGCCAGGCTCGCCGCCCAACCGAGTCGCGGGCTCTCGCGCAGACGACGGTCGGCGCGCCGCCAGGCCGAGGGCACGGCTGCGCCGAGGGCGGTGCGCGACAGGCCGACGGTGCGCTCGCGCTCCTGGGTCCCGGCCGTCACGTCCGCGAACTCTACGTGGCGCGGCCACACCCGGCCGGGCCGACACCGCGGGACCCGACCTGACAGAATCGACCCGTGAGCTCAGCGGAACCCGACGGCGTCCTGGTCCTCGCGGCGACGCCGATCGGCCGGGTCGCGGACGCCCCGCCCCGGCTCGTCGACGAGCTCGCCACTGCCGAGGTGATCGCGGCGGAGGACACCCGGCGCCTCAAGCGGCTGACCGGCGAGCTCGGCGTCACGCCGACGGGCCGGGTCGTCTCCTACTTCGAGGGCAACGAGCAGGCCCGGACGCCGGCGCTCCTTGACGAGCTGCTCGCCGGGCGCAGGGTGCTGCTGGTGACCGACGCGGGGATGCCGAGCGTCTCCGATCCCGGCTATCGCCTGGTCGCGGCCGCAGTCGAGCACGACATCCTCGTGACCGCCGTTCCCGGCCCGAGCGCGGTGCTCACCGCGCTCGCCGTCAGCGGCCTGCCGGTCGACCGGTTCTGCTTCGAGGGCTTCTTGCCGCGCAAGGCGGGCGAGCGCGGCCGCCGGCTCGCCGCGCTCGCGTCGGAGGAGCGGACGATGGTGTTCTTCGAGGCGCCGCACCGCACCGAGACGGCGCTGGCCGCGATGCGCGACGCCTTCGGGGAGGACCGCCCGGCCGCGGTCTGCCGCGAGCTCACCAAGACCCACGAGGAGGTACGCCGCGGGCCGCTCGGCGAGCTGGTCGCGTGGGCCGCGGAAGGGGTGCGTGGCGAGGTGACGATCGTCGTCTCGGGCGCATCCCCGACCGCCGCGATGGACACCGACCCCGCGAGCCTGCGCGCCGCCGTCGCGGCGCTCGAGCAGGACGGGACGAGCCGCAAGGAGGCGATCGTGGAGGTGGCGAGGCGAGCAGGCCTGCCCAAGCGCGAGGTGTACGACGCCGTCCACCGCGACGGAGGCGTCGCATGAGTCCGCGCCACGACCCGCACACCTACCCACCCGTGCCGGAGGAGGCTCTCCCGGTGCCGGTGGTGGACAATCACTGCCACCTCGACATCCAGCGGGACGGCACGCTGCTCTCCGTCGAGGAGGCGCTCGCACGAGCCGCCGCGGTCGGCGTGACGCGGATCGTGCAGATCGGCTGCGACCTGCCGGGTGCGCGCTGGGCGGTCGAGACGGCCACCGCCCACGACGCCGTGGTCGCGGGCGTCGCGCTCCATCCCAACGACGCGCCGCTCCACGACGACTTCGAGGCGGCGTTCGCGGAGATCGAGGGGCTCGCGGCCCACGACCGGGTGCGTGCGGTGGGGGAGACCGGGCTGGACTTCTTCCGCACCGCGGAGGACGGGCGCGAGACGCAGGCCTACTCCTTCCGCCGCCACATCGACCTGGCGAAGCGGCTCGACAAGACCCTCGTCATCCACGACCGGGACGCGCACGAGGCCGTGCTCGAGGTGATCGACAGCGTCGGGCCTCCGGAGCGCTGGGTGATGCACTGCTTCTCCGGGGACGCCGACTTCGCCCGGGCGTGCCTCGACCGGGGCGCCTATCTCTCGTTCGCGGGGACGGTCACCTTCAAGAACGCCCAGCCGCTGCGCGACGCGCTCGCCGTCGCCCCGCGCGACCGGATCCTGGTGGAGACCGACGCGCCGTACCTCACCCCGACGCCCTACCGCGGCGCCCCCAACGCCTCCTATCTCGTCCCGCTCACGATGCGGCTCATGGCGGAGGTCCGCGGCGATGATCTCGAGGTGCTCTGCCACGCGGTGAACGCCAACACCGACGCGGCGTTCGGCGGCTCCTGGTAGCTCGTCGAAGGTCCCCCGCCACGCCGGCACGAGCGCGAGACATGGGTCACGTTGCCCCGCTGAGTGCGGTCCGCATCGCAGTCGGCGACTTGCATTTCCCGAAATGATCGGGTTGGGCTAGACCACTGAACGCCGGGATCGGGAGCATCATCAGGCAGCGCTGTGGGGGCTTCGAGCGCCGCCACCTGTGCCCGGGGAGCACGAACATCGGAGCATTGTGGCGTCCAGCAACACCTCGGTCTTCGGCCGCGCCGTCAAGAAGATCAGCACCTTCTCCACCTCGCGTCGGAGCCGTCCGGTCCTCATCGGACTGGTCGCCGTGGCCGCTGTCGCGGCCGGCGGGGCAACCTGGGGGTACCAGACCCTCTCCACCAACGTGAGCCTCAGTGTCGACGGCCACAAGCGCCAGGTCACCTCGATGTCGTCGACCGTCGGCGACGTCCTCGACCACGCCGGGATCAAGCTCGGCGCCCACGACGTCGTCGTACCCAGCCTCGACACCAAGGTCGAAGACGGCAGCGCCGTCTCGGTGCAGTACGGCCGGAAGCTCAAGCTCGACGTCGACGGCAAGGACCAGACCTACTGGGTCACCGCGACCGACGTGAACGGCGCGCTCTCCGAGATCGGCCGTGCCTTCGGCGGCAACGCCGACCTCTCCACGAGCCGCAGCGCGCCGATCGGGCGCGAGGGGCTTGCGCTCGAGGTCATCACGCCGAAGAAGGTCACTGTGCAGCTTGCCGGTCACCGGGCGCAGAAAAGGAGCATCACCGCGCTCACGGTCCTCGACGCCCTGCAGAAGCTGGGCGTCCACCCGAAGGGCCGCGACACCGTGACGCCCAAGCCTGGGGCCCTGCTCCGCGACGGCCAGCGCATCGTCTTCACCGACTACGACGTGAAGACCAAGCGCGTTCCTCGCGAGGCCATCGCGGCGCCGACGATCGAGCGGGACGACTCCTCGCTCTTCGACGGTGAGACCAAGGTCGTCAGCGACGGCAGCGACGGCGCTCGCGACGTGACCTACCGGATCACCTACCGCAACGGTCAGGAGATCGCGAAGAGCGTCGTCAGCGCCCGCACGATCACCAAGGCGCAGCCGCGGATCGTCAAGGTCGGCACCAAGGCCCGTCCGGTCACCACCAACTACGCCTCGGGCAACTCCGCCTGGGACCGCATCGCGGAGTGCGAGTCGGGCGGGAACTGGGCGGCCAACACCGGCAACGGCTACTACGGCGGCCTGCAGTTCAACCTCTCGACCTGGCACGCGTACGGCGGCAGCGGCCGCCCCGACCAGAACAGCCGCGCCGCGCAGATCGCCGTCGCCGAGCGCGTCCGCGCCGCCGAGGGCGGCTACGGCGCGTGGCCGGTCTGCGGCGCCCGCGCCTGACCCTCGACCGGCCGAGTCGGCGTCCATCCGCGCCGACTCGGCCGGCCACCGGATGCACCCTGCCGCCGGGATGCCCTCTAGGCTCTCGCCCATGACCGCCAGTCCCGCCCCACGTCTGCTCGGGCCGGCGGAGGTCAGGGCCTTGGCGGGGGAGCTCGACCTGCGGCCCACCAAGCAGCGCGGACAGAACTTCGTGATCGACCCCAACACCGTCCGGCGGATCGTCCGGGAGTCGGGTGTGGGGGCGGACGACGTCGTCGTGGAGGTCGGACCCGGCCTCGGATCGCTGACCCTCGCCCTGCTCGAGGTCGCCGGACGCGTCACCGCGATCGAGGTCGACCCGCTCCTCGCCGCGCGTCTGCCGCGCACGATCGCCGAGCTCGCGCCCGCCCAGGCGGCATCGTTCGAGCTGGTCCACGCCGACGCGCTCCGGGTCACCGAGGTGCCCGGTCCGGCGCCGACCGCGCTCGTGGCCAACCTGCCCTACAACGTCTCCGTGCCGGTGCTCCTCCACCTGATGGCGCTGCTGCCGTCGCTGCAGAAGGGGCTCGTCATGGTGCAGTCCGAGGTGGCCGACCGGCTCGCCGCCAAGCCCGGCTCGAAGGTCTACGGCGTCCCGTCCGTCAAGGCGGCCTGGTTCGCCGACCTGCGTCGCGCCGGCGCGATCGGCCGCAATGTCTTCTGGCCGGCGCCCAACGTCGACTCGGGCCTCGTCTCCTGGACCCACCACGAGCCGCCCACGACCACGGTCTCCCGGCAGCAGGTCTTCGCCGTGGTCGACGCGGCGTTCGCCCAGCGGCGCAAGGCCCTGCGCGGCGTCCTCAAGGGCCTCGCCGGCTCGGCGGAGCGGGCCGAGGCGGCCCTCGTCGCCGCCGGCGTCGACCCGATGGCGCGGGGGGAGTCGCTCGACATCGACGCCTTCGTGCGGATCACCGAGGAGCTCTCGCCGGGCGGAGGGGCCACCGCGTGAGCGTGACGGTCCGTGCCCCTGCGAAGATCAACCTCTTCCTCGGCGTCGGCCCCCGCCGTGCCGACGGGTTCCACCCGCTCGCGACCGTCTATCAGGCGGTCGGGCTCTATGACGACGTCACCGTCGCCGACGCCGAGGAGTGGTCGGTGGAGCTGACCGAGCCGGTCGCCGGCGTACCCCTGGACGCGGACAACATCGCGGTCAAGGCCGGGCGCGCGCTCACCGCCCACCACGGCCTCGACAAGCGGGCGAGAATCGTGATCCACAAGGGCATCCCGGTCGCCGGCGGCATGGCCGGCGGCTCCGCGGACGCCGCCGCCACGCTCGTGGCGCTGGACCGGCTCTGGGGGCTGCGGACCGCGGACGAGGACCTGCTCGCCCTCGCCGCCGAGCTCGGCTCCGACGTGCCGTTCGCGCTCGTCGGCGGCACGGCCGAGGGGAGCGGCCACGGCGAGATCGTCACCCCGCTCGTCGACCGTGGACAGTGGTGGTGGGTCGTCGTCCCCCACGGCGAGGGGCTCTCGACCCCGAAGGTGTACGCCGAGTTCGACCGGCTCTCCCCGGCCGCGACGCAGCCGAGCATCCCCGAGCGGCTCTACGGCGCCCTGCGCGACGGCGACACCGACGGCCTCGCGATCGCGCTGCGCAACGACCTCGAGGACCCCGCGCTGTCGCTCCGGCCGGAGCTCGAGACGACGCTGGAGCACGGCTACCGTGCGGGCGCGACGATGGCGCTCCTCTCCGGGTCCGGGCCGACCTGTCTCTTCCTGTGCGGCACCGGCGACGAGGCCCGCGAGGTCGCGGCGGGGCTCCACGCCCTCGGTCACGACGAGGTCCGGATCGCGGCCGCACCCGTCGCCGGCGCCCACGTCGTCTCCTACGCCTGACCGTCCGCGGTTGGGCGACCGTTGGCCCCTGCCGGACAATGGAGTCGACATGGCGAATCTCCTCAATCTCGAGCACGTCTCCAAGGCGTACGGCGTCCGCCCGCTCCTCGATGACGTGTCCCTCGGCATCAACGCCGGTGACCGCGTCGGCATCGTGGGGCGCAACGGGGACGGCAAGACCACCCTCCTGGAGGTGATGACCGGTCTCGAGGAGCCCGACTCCGGCCGCGTCTCCCGGCAGCGCGGCCTCCTCGTCGGCTACCTCCACCAGGGCGACCAGCTCGTCGACACCCACACCGTGCGCGAGGCCGTGCTCGGTGGCCGCAGCGACCACGAATGGGCCGCGGACGCCCGCACGCGCGAGATCGTCGAGGTGCTCCTGGCGGGGGTGGAGCTCGACCGCGCCGTCGTGGGGCTCTCCGGCGGCGAGCGTCGCCGCTGCGCGCTCGCCGAGCTCCTCCTCGGCGACCACGACCTGATCGTGCTCGACGAGCCCACCAACCACCTCGACGTGGAGGCCGTCGCCTGGCTCGCGCAGCACCTCGCCCGGCGTACGTCGGCGCTCGTCGTCGTCACCCACGACCGCTGGTTCCTCGACGAGGTGTGCCAGTGGACCTGGGAGGTCCATGACGGTCAGGTCGACGCCTACGAGGGTGGCTATGCCGCGTTCGTCCTCGCCAAGGCGGAGCGGCAGCGGCAGGCCGCCGCCTCGGAGGTACGCCGGCAGAACCTCGTCCGCAAGGAGCTGGCCTGGCTGCGGCGTGGCGCGCCGGCGCGGACCTCGAAGCCGAAGTTCCGGATCGAGGCGGCCAACCAGCTCATCGAGGACGTGCCGCCGCCGCGGGACCGGTTCGAGCTGCAGCGGTTCGCGACCCAGCGGCTCGGGAAGGACGTCATCGACGTCGAGGACGTCGATCTCGTCCGCGGTGACCGCACCCTGCTCTCGCACGCCACCTGGCGCATCGGGCCGGGGGACCGGATCGGCATCGTCGGCGTCAACGGGGCCGGCAAGACCTCGGTGCTCTCGCTGCTGGCCGGGGAGCTGCCGCCGGCCGTAGGCCGGGTGCGCCACGGTCGCACGGTCGCGCTCCAGCACCTCACTCAGCAGCTCGACGACCTCGACCCCGAGGGGCGTGTGCTGCCGACGGTGGAATCGATCCGCCGGGTGTCGAAGACGCTCGAGGGCCAGGAGCTGACGGCGACCGCGCTGCTGGAGCGGTTCGGGTTCACCGGCGACAAGCTGGTCACCCGGATCGGTGACCTCTCGGGTGGGGAGCGGCGCCGTTTCCAGCTCCTCCGGCTGCTGCTGACCGAGCCCAACGTGTTGCTCCTCGACGAGCCCACCAACGACCTCGACATCGAGACCCTCAACGTCCTTGAGGACTTCCTCGACGGCTGGCCCGGCACGCTCATCGTCGTCTCCCACGACCGCTACTTCCTCGAGCGTGTCACCGACTCCGTGTGGGCGCTCCTGGGCGACGGCCAGATCTCGATGCTGCCGCGCGGCGTCGACGAGTACCTCGAGCGGCGCCTCCCCGCCGAGGCGTCACCCGTTCCCGGCGAGAGGTCAGTCGTTTCCGCCGAGAGGTCAGTCGTTTCCGGCGAGACGTCAGTCGCTCCCGAGCGGCGTACGGCGAAGCCCGGCTCGGCGCAGGAGCGCGAGGCGAAGAAGACGATTGCCCGGATCGACAAGCGTCTGGCCCGGATCGCCGAGGAGGAGGCGAAGCTCAACCTGGCGATCGCCGAGAGCGCCAGCGACTACACCCGTCTCGCGGAGCTGAGCGCCGAGCTCGACGTCCTGGCCGCGGAGAAGGAGGGGCTCGAGCTGGAATGGCTCGAGGCCGCCGAGCTCCTGGAGTAGGGGCGCTTGTCAGGGGAAGTCGGAGGTTGTCAGGGAACGAGACACCTGACCAGCTCCGATTTCCCCGGCCAGCCGGGGAAATGCGACGCCGTGCTCAGCCCTCCGAGAACGGCCCGAGCAGCCGGCGGAGCAGGTCGGCGAGCTGGTCCTGCTGTTCCTCGTCGAGCTCGGCGAGGAACTCCCGCTCGGCGGCGAGCAGCGCCTCGAAGGCACCGTCGACGGCCGCCTTCCCCTCGGGCGTGAGGCGCACGAGCACCCCGCGTCGGTCGGCGGGATCGGGCAGCCGCTCGACGAGGCCGCGTGCGGTGAGCCGGTCGACCCGGTTGGTCATCGTGCCGCTGGTCACGAGGGTCTCGCGGAGCAGGCGCCCCGGCGAGAGCTCGTACGGCGCCCCGGCCCGGCGCAGCGCGGCGAGCACGTCGAACTCCCACGACTCGACGTGATGGGTCGTGAAGGCGTCGCGCCGGGCGAGGTCGAGGTGGCGGGAGAGACGAGAGAGCCGGGAGAAGATCGCGACCGGTGACAGGTCCAGGTCGGGGCGCTCGCGTGCCCAGGCCTCGCTCAGGTCGTCGACCTCGTCCCTCATGCTGCCGAGGGTAGCCGACCGCTGTCGCGTCGAGAATCTTGACGTCGAGAAAATGCGGTGCCAGAGTGAAGATATCTTGATGTCAAGATATCTATCGAGGAGGCGCCATGCCGCACGCCTGGGATCCTGACCGCTATCTCGCCTACGCCGACGAGCGGGGCCGACCGTTCGTCGAGCTCCTCGCCCGCGTCGGTGCGACCGGCGAGGCGGCTCCGCGCCGTGTCGTCGACCTCGGCTGCGGCCCGGGCAACCTCACCCGGTTGCTCGCCGAGCGCTGGCCGCGCGCCGCGGTCGTCGGGGTCGACAGCAGCGAGCCGATGATCGCGAAGGCGCGCGCGTCGGTCCCCGACCTCGCCTTCGAGGTCGCCGACCTGCGCGACTGGGCGCGTGGCGTCGAGCCGGGGTCGGTCGACGTGCTGGTCTCGAACGCGACGTTGCAGTGGGTCCCGGGTCACCTCGAGCTGCTGCCGACCCTCGTCCGGGCGGTCCCAGCCGGGGGCTGGTTCGCGTTCCAGGTCCCCGGCAACTTCGGCGAGCCGAGCCACACGATCCGCGAGGAGCTGGCCGCCGAGGAGCCGTACGCCGCCCACACCCGGGGCCTCGCGCGGCCGGCGTCGCACGACCCGGTGGTCTACCTCGAGTCCCTCCGTGCGGCCGGCTGCGAGGTGGACGCCTGGGAGACGACGTACCTCCACGTGCTGACCGGCGAGGACGCCGTCTTCGACTGGATCTCGGGGACCAGCCTGCGGCCGACCGCGGCGGCCCTGCCGGCCGAGCTGTGGCCGCGCTTCGCCGAGGAGCTCCGTCGCCGGCTGGCGGTCGCCTATCCGGCGTACGGCGGACGCGTCGTGCTCCCGTTCCGGCGGATCTTCTGTGTTGCCCGAGTGGTGCCCGCTGCGGGTGGGGGCGAGGGCGTGTGAGGCTCCATCACGTCCAGGTGGGACTCCCTGCAGGGGGCGAGGACGACGCGCGCCGCTTCTATGGCGACGGACTCGACATGACCGAGATCCCCAAGCCCGCCGCGCTGGCCGGGCGCGGTGGTGTGTGGTTCCGCGCCGAGGGCGGCGCCGAGGTCCATCTCGGCGTCGAGGATCCTCATCTTCCACCTCAGCGAGCACACCCTGCGCTGGCCGTCGACACCGAGGCCGAACTGGAGGCGCTGGGAGAGCGTCTCGCCGAGCTGGGTTATCACGTCGACTGGAGCCAGCGCCACAACGCCGGGACGTTCCAGCGCTTCCACGTGCGTGACCCGTTCGGCAACCGGGTCGAGGTCGTGTGGGCGTTGCCGGCGGCTGACTGACCCGTCAGTCAGCCGGCGATCTGGTCGGCCGAGCCGTGTAACGGTTGCCGTGCTCGCGCGTTGAGTGGGGACAAGGGTTTTACTGAAGGGCTCGGCCGGCGGGCTCGCGATCAGATCCAACGAGGCAAAGGGTGTGACCTTGACCGACGACCTGAGCGTCCCGCGACCGCGCGACTCCGACACCACGGGAGTGGTCAATCGCGTACGCCGGGCGCAGGGTCAGCTCGGCGGCGTGCTGCGCATGATCGAGGAGGGGCGCGAGCTCGCTGACGTGGTCTCACAGCTCAAGGCGGTCACTCGCGCCCTCGACAAGGCGGCGTTCGCGCTCCTCGTGGACGAGCTGAGCCGGAAGGCATCCTGCGGAGCCGCCCCTGACGAGATCGCCGAGCTCGAGCGGCTCTTCCTGTCGCTGTCCTGAGTCGGGCGTGACCGGCTGTTACCGACCGGTAACCACGGCCGCTAGGATCGCGCCATGACCCAGCTCTACAGCTTCTGGAAGACCGCGACCTCCGTGCCCGTCGTCGGGGCGGTGGCCGGCAAGCGGGTCTTCACGTTCGCCTTCAGCCGGAAGGCGCCGTACTTCGGCTCCATCCACCCGCGCGTCACGGAGCTGCGGCCGAACTACGCCGAGGTCGTCGTGCCCAACCGCCGGAGCAACCACAACCACATCGGGACGGTGCACGCGATCGCGCTCTGCAACGGTCTCGAGATGGCGATGGGTGCGCTCGCCGAGGCGACGATCCCGGATGCCAAGCGCTGGATCCCCAAGGGCATGGAGGTCGCCTACACAGCCAAGGCGACCAGTGACATCACCTGCATCGCCGAGACCGCCCCCGAGCAGTGGACCGGTGACGACCCCGACCTGCCGGTGCGTGTCAAGGGCGTCCGCGAGGACGGCACCGTCGTCATCGAGGGCGTCATCAGGCTCTGGGTGACACGCAAGAAGTGACACCCCTCTGTCCCGGTCGTCCAGCACTCGCCGGGCGGCGAGCCATGCCGGCTGGGGGAGTGGTTGGGGCGGCGGACCTGACGCTGGAGATCGTGTACGCGCCGAGCAGCCGCTCCCGGAGACGCTGGCGCATCATGCGGTGCTTGTCCTGGGCAGCCGCGTCGAGGCCGGCGTCGTTGAGGGAGACCGGCGGCGTGCCGATCACGCGAGGTCGCCAGGGGCGCGTAGTTCCACCCGGAGAACACGCCCGACATCGTCCCCCAGGCTCTCCATGCCGCCGCGCTCGCCAACGAGCCGCTCGCCACGTCGGTGTGGCGGGGGATGATCGAGCGGTTCGTCAGCGTCGTCTGCGACCGGGGTTGTCCGGCCCGGCGCCGTGCGGCAGAACACATTCTGACGGTCTCTGCCCATGACGAGGCGACGTGAGGAATGACGCCTGACTGGACGCTCGCTCCTATGGTCGTCAAGCCGGCGATGGCCGCTGGTGTTGGAGTATCCGGTAGCGATCTTGGGCGATGTAACGCTTGAGGCACCGCTTGATCTGGGGCCCTGTCTTGCCTTGCGCTGTCAGCCGGGCGTTGTAGTCGCGGGCGTCGACCGCGGACCGCCTGGCGGCCAGTAGGACAGAGAGAGCCTGGCGGTCACCGGATGCGCGCGGGTGCCGACCTTGAGACGGGCCAATGCCTCCCGGGCCGCGCGGATGGCATCGAATGGGTCGGACTTCGCGCCGTTGCGGCGGTGCGCGCGTTCGGGACGGTCGAGTTCGGCAACGAGCTCCTGACCCTGCACCAGGCGCCGGGTCAGCCCGGCGCCATGGCCGCCGGTGCCTTCGATCGCCCTGACGGGCAGCGGGTAGGACTCAGCAGACTCCAGCAGGGGACTCGTACCCCTCAACGTTGCGTCGATGGTGATCTTTCCTGCCGAATCCCCGCCCCCGACCGGAACCACATCCGCTCCCCGCAAGGAGAGAACGCATGACCGGTCTGACCGATCTACGCGAGGTGTTCGATGTCGTCATCGGCGTCGACACGCACACGGCCGCCGCGGTCGATGCCCACACCGGTGCGGTGCTCGACCCTGTGATGAGATACGGCCGGTGCGCGAACACCGGTCGGTCAAGCTCCTGATCAGGCCAGCTGCTCCGACCGGGCCGGGCCGGCAACCACGAGCGGACAAGTCCCGACAAGGGCACGAAGCCAGTCAGTGCAAGAGCCACACCCGCGGTTGCCAGCCACAGCCCAACACCATCAGAGTGCAGAGTGAATCCCCACAGTCAGCGCAAGGCTGCCGACCTGCGGCCAGCGGCCGTTAATCGCTAGAGGCAGAATCCGCAGGGATAGGTCTCGCCGGTGCCGTTTTGATTCATTGCAAGAGACGAGCCATCGGCGAGGTATAGGATCTTGTTGCCATCGGAGAGTCCGACAATGAGGATGCCGGATGTTTCGGGCCAGTTGAAGTTGCAGCGGACGATAGTTCCTTTGCCGTGGCTGTTCTTGCAGATCCATCGATTGGCCGGGTGTTTCGCCTCGCGCCATTCAACAATCGCGGAATGGCCGTCCTTGCAAGTGTCTTTGACGTATAGGTAATCGCCGTAGAGCTTGACGCCGCCGGCTGCCGCGTATCCAGAGGAGCAGCCGGGCTTGTAGAACGCCCAGGTAGTCCCATTGAGGGTGGGAACGCTCTTAACGAGCCTGCCGGCGCTCCACTTGGTGGCGGCCTGCGCCGGGGGCTGGATGCAGAATACCGCGAATACGGCCGCAAAAATCGCCGCCCCGAGAACTTGAAGTATTCGTTTCATAGGGACAGGCTGTCGAGTTGATGTTGGTCTGTCAACGCCATCGTTTGGTCTTTGATCAGCTACCTGCATCGTCGGCTCACTTGTCTCCGTGTGGGTCTGCGGCTGCCGCGAGTGCCGTCATGCCGACTTCGAGCTGCTTCTTCTCTCCGACTAGTCTGCGCTGGGCCCAGGTGGCGATGCCGGTGAGTACGAGATTGACGGCCACGTAGAGCACCGCGAGCACGACGATCGTCGGGATCTGGTTGTGGAACTCGCCGTAGATCGCCTCGCCGATGTAGGTGAGGCCGGGGGCGGTGATCGCGTAGCCGAGGCTGGTGTCCTTGAGCGCCACGACGCACTGGCTGATGATCGCCGGGAGCATGATCTTCACGCCCTGCGGCAGCAGGATCCCGGTCATGACCTGCGTCTTGCGGAGCCCGATGGCGTACGCCGCCTCCGACTGTCCCCGCGGGACGGCCAGGATCCCGGCCCGGAAGACCTCGGCGAGTACGGAGCCGTTGTAGAGCGTCAGCGCGATGACGACGCACCAGTACGGCCCGATGCCCGACTCGCCGACGCCGTAGGCGAAGAAGAGGAAGATCATCAGCAGGAGCACGGGGACGGCACGGAAGAACTCCACGACCACCCAGCAGACCCACCGGACCGGAGCGTGGTCGGAGAGCTTGCCCACCCCGAAGACCGCACCGAAGACGACCGCCAAGAGGACCGAGACGCCGGCCATCTTGAGCGTCTGGAGCAGGCCGTCCACGAGGAGCGCACGGACGTAGTCCGGCGTGATGAACGGCTCCCACAGGTCGTAGTCCAGTTGGCCGTGGTCGTTCAGCAGCGTCACGACCCAGGCGACGAGGGCGACCAGCGCCACCAGGGCGACGACGGCGTAGACGCGGTGCCGGACGCGGGTCTTCGGGCCCGGGCTGTCGAAGAGCAGGTTGGCGCTCATGCTCGGGAGACCTTCCAGCGGCGCTCGAGGCTGTAGGCTCCGAGGGAGACCATCTCGACGAGGACGATGTAGCCGAGGGCGAAGAGGACGAACACGCCCTCGTCGCGGGCGGTGATGTTGGTGAAGTACTTCATCCGGGCGGTGGCCTCGACGACGCCGAAGACGTAGGCCACCGAGGTGTTCTTCAGCAACGCGATCATCACACTGGCCAGCGGCGGCACGATCGCTCGGAACGCCTGCGGCAGCACGACCTGCGTCATCGTGCCCCCGAAGGTGAGCCCGACGGCACGGGCCGCCTCGGCCTGGCCGAGGGGGACGGCGTTGATCCCGGAGCGGATCGCCTCCGCGACGAATGTCGAGGTGTAGAGCGTCAGCGCGATGCACGACCGGAAGTAGAAGGCATCGAGATGCCAGTCCTCGACGAACCGGAAGGTGATCCCGACGGTCGGCAGGCCGACGCAGATGAGCAGGAACATCACGAGCAGCGGTGTGTTCCGCACGACGGTGATGTACGCCGTCGAGGCCGCGCGCAGGATTGAGACGGGTCCGACGCGCATCGCGGCCAGGACGGTGCCGATGACCAGGGAGGCGAGGGCCGAGGCGAGGAAGAGCAGGACCGTCCACCCGAAGGCCCTCAGGTAGAGGTCGAAGTGCTCGAAGACGAGGTTCACGGAGGGGAACTCACCTTTCCGTGGTGGCGGAGTGGCCGGCCCCGCAGGGCCGGCCACTCGTGGTCAGCGGGACAGCCGTCGTCAGGCCGCCGGACAGGGATCCATCGCCGGCGGCTCGGGGGTGGCGACCCCCGACTTGCCGAGCGTGGCCTCGAACGCCTTGGCCCAGGTCCCGTCGTCCTCCGCCTTCTTGAGGGTGTCGACGATCCACTGGCACATCTCGGGGTGGCTCTTGGAGTAGCCGACGCCGTACCGCTCCTCGGAGAACGGCGGGACGACGACCTTGAGCTTGTCCGGGTTCTCCGCGGCGTAGCCCATCAGGATGGCGCCGTCGGTGGTCATCGCGTCGACGGTGCCGTTGAGCACCTGGTCGACGCAGTCGGAGTAGGTGTCGAAGCCGCGGGGCTTGGCGCCCTTGGCCTCGATCTGGTCGAGCGAAGTCGACCCCGTCACGGAGCAGACGTTCATGCCCCTGACGTCGTCGATGCTGTCGATCTTGCTGTCCTTCGGCACCAGGAGCTGCTGGCCGGTCACGTAGTAGGGACCAGCCTGGCCGACGACCTTCCGGCGCTCGTCCGTGATCGAGTACGACGCGATGACGAGGTCGACCTCGCCGGACTCGAGGAAGGGCTCACGGTTGTCGGAGATCGTCTCCTTCCACGTGATGTCTTCGGGCTTGATGCCGAGCGAGGCAGCCAGGATCTTGCCGATCTGCGGGTCGAAGCCCTTGGGCATGTCGTCGGTGGCGCCCTTGAAGCCGATGCCGGGCTGGTCGAACTTCACGCCGATGGTGATCTTGCCGGACTCGGCGATCTCCTTCATCCGCGTGCCGTCCTTGAAGCTGTCGGCCGCGTTGCTGGCGACCTTGACGTCGACACCGGAGCCCTCGTCGCTTCCGGCGTTGCCCCCGCACGCCGACAGGCTCGCCGCCGCGGCGATCGCCACGGCAACAGCCTTGAACCTGGTCAAACGCATCGTGTCCACCTTCTGTTCTGTTGTGCTGATACTCCGTCAGTGCTTGAGGATCTTGCCGAGGAAGTCGCGGGCGCGGTCGCTGCGCGGGTTGGTGAAGAACTCCTCGGGGGTGTTCTCCTCCACGATCTGGCCGTCGGCCATGAAGACGACCCGGTCCGCCGCCGTACGCGCGAAGCCCATCTCGTGGGTGACGACGATCATCGTCATGCCCTGCTTGGCGAGGTCGACCATGACGTCGAGGACCTCCTTGATCATCTCCGGGTCGAGCGCGGAGGTCGGCTCGTCGAAGAGCATGACCTTCGGCTCCATCGCCAGCGCCCGCGCGATGGCGACGCGCTGCTGCTGGCCGCCGGAGAGCTGGGCGGGGTATTTGTCCGCCTGAGGCCCGACGCCGACCCTGTCGAGGAGCTCGCGGGCCTTCTTCTCGGCGGCCGACTTCGACTGCTTGCGCACCTTGGTCGGGCCGAGCGTGACGTTCTCGAGGATCGTCTTGTGGGCGAAGAGGTTGAAGCTCTGGAAGACCATCCCGACATCGGCGCGCAGCTTCGCGAGCTGCTTCCCCTCTTGAGGCAGCGGCTGGCCCTCGAGCATGATGGACCCGGAGTCGATCGTCTCGAGACGGTTGATGGTGCGGCACAGCGTCGACTTGCCGGACCCTGACGGCCCGATCACGACGACAACCTCGCCGCGTCTGATGGACAGGTTGATGTCCTGCAGCACGTGGAGCGATCCGTAGTGCTTGTCCACGTGGTCGAGCACCACCAGGGCCTCACCGGCCGGCGTGTTCCTCGGCTCCGTTTCCACTGCCGTCATGCGTCGAGACCCTAGCGATTCTTAGGGAACTCTTGCCAACAAGCATTGACAAACAATGTAATTGGCGTTCGGCGCGCCGGAGGAGGTGGGCGCGGTGGTTCCGGCGCGGCCGCTCCCGAGCGGTCTTCGCTTAGGAGGCGGAGGGTGGGCCGCCGTACCCTTGAAGCCGCTATGACCACGTCCACCGCCTCCGCCGCGCCGCGCACCTACGAGGTCCGCACCTACGGCTGCCAGATGAACGTCCACGACTCCGAGCGTCTCTCCGGGCTGCTTGAGGAGGCGGGCTATGCGAAGGCGCAGGACGGCCGGCAGGCGGATGTGGTCGTCTTCAACACCTGCGCGGTGCGGGAGAACGCCGACAACAAGCTCTACGGCAACCTCGGCCACCTGGCGCCGGTCAAGGCCGCCCATCCGGGCATGCAGATCGCCGTCGGCGGCTGCCTCGCCCAGAAGGACCGCGCCACGATCACCGCGAAGGCGCCGTGGGTCGACGTCGTGTTCGGCACCCACAACATCGGCTCGCTGCCGGCGCTGCTGGAGCGGGCGCGGGTCCAGGAGGAGGCGCAGGTCGAGATCCTCGAGTCGCTCGAGGTCTTCCCCTCGACCCTGCCGACGAAGCGTGAGTCGGCGTACGCCGCCTGGGTCTCGATCTCGGTCGGCTGCAACAACACCTGCACGTTCTGCATCGTCCCGAGCCTGCGCGGCAAGGAGAAGGACCGTCGGCCCGGCGACATCCTCGCCGAGATCCGCGCCCTGGTGGCCGAGGGCGTCACCGAGGTGACGCTGCTCGGCCAGAACGTCAATGCCTACGGCGTGGAGTTCGGCGACCGCCAGGCCTTCTCGAAGCTGCTCCGTGCCTGCGGTGACATCGAGGGCCTCGAGCGGGTGCGCTTCACCTCGCCGCACCCCGCGGAGTTCACCGACGACGTCATCGAGGCGATGGCCGAGACGCCCAACGTCATGCCGTCGCTCCACATGCCGCTGCAGTCCGGCTCCGACCGCGTGCTGCGGGCGATGCGCCGCTCCTACCGCTCGACGAAGTTCCTCGGGATCATCGACCGTGTCCGGGCCGCCATTCCCGACGCCGCCATCACCACCGACATCATCGTCGGATTCCCCGGCGAGACGGAGGAGGACTTCGCCGAGACGCTGCGCGTGGTCCGGGAGTCACGCTTCTCCTCGGCGTTCACGTTCCAATACTCCCCGCGGCCCGGCACTCCCGCCGCCGACCTGCCCGACCAGATCGACCCCGCGGTCGTGAAGGACCGCTACGGCCGGCTCGTCGACCTCGTCAACGAGATCGCCTGGGAGGAGAACAAGGCGCAGGTCGGCCGCACCGTCGAACTGATGGTCGCCGAGGGGGAGGGGCGCAAGGACGCCGAGACCCACCGGCTCTCCGGCCGCGCGCCCGACAACCGGCTCGTCCACTTCAACGCCGACTTCTCCCAGGTCGACGCCGAGGGCGTACGACCCGGCGACATGGTGACGGTCGAGATCACCTACGCCGCCCCGCACCACCTCGTCGCCGACGGCCCGGTGCGGTCGGTGCGACGGACCCGCTCCGGCGACGCGTGGGAGTCACGCACCGCGGCCCCGAAGCCGGCGACGGTCGGCCTCGGCATCCCCTCCGTCGGCGTACCCGCGCCGCTTCCGGACGTGCCTGCCTGCGGCTGAGGCTCACCCCGGCCGGCGAGATGGCGGTGGCTGGCAGTCACCCGGTGACTGCCAGC
>NZ_JBFPJR010000045.1:0-23149 GCF_040838215.1 Nocardioides eburneus
GCCGCGAGCGAGACGACCGCCGTGCCGTGCTGGTCGTCGTGGAAGACCGGGATGTCGAGGCGCTCCTTGAGCCGGTCCTCGATCTCGAAGCAGCGCGGCGCGGAGATGTCCTCGAGGTTGATGCCGCCGAAGCTCGGCGCCATCCGCACAACCGTCTCGACGATCTCGTCGACATCGGTGGTGTCCAGGCAGATCGGGACACCGTCGACGTTGCCGAACGCCTTGAAGAGCACCGCCTTGCCCTCCATCACCGGCATCGCGGCCGACGGGCCGATGTCGCCGAGCCCGAGGACGGCGGTGCCGTCGGTGACGACGGCGACGGTGTTGGGCACCCAGGTGTAGTGCTGGCTCAGCGACGGGTCCTCGGCGATCGCGGTGCAGACCCGAGCGACCCCCGGCGTGTAGGCCATCGAGAGGCTCTCGCGGGTGTCGACCGAGGCGGTCGGCGCGATCTGCATCTTCCCGCCGCGGTGCAGGTCGAAGACCGGATCGCCGGTGAACGGAACGTCGGAATGCTCAGACATGAAGGCCCTCCCAAAGGCTGCGGTGACTCGTGAGTTCGTGAGGTCGGACGTCGCGAATCAAGGTGTGCCGCGGAACCGCCTGTCGGGGATGTGAGCCCCGCCAGAAGCATGGCACAACGGCACTGTGTCAAGCAGTGGCAGCAGTCACAATCCTCGCCGTCGCGACATGGCCGAAACCAGCAACCGGCGCCATGACCGACGCGGCCGACGCCCCGTCTTCCCGGCCGACGCGGGGTGCGGCCAGAGCCTGCCGAGGACCACCGCGCGGACGTCGGCGTCGGCGATGACGCCGCGGTGCCGGGAGTCCACGCCGGCCGCCGGGTTGTCCGACAGCAGCCACCAGCCGAGGCCGCCGGTCCGCGTCGTACGCCGCTCGACGGCGCGCTTCACCACGACGGCCCCGTCGGGGAAGCGCGCGACGACGAGGGAGCCGGGCGACGGCGTACGCCAGTAGGAGACGAGCAGGGCGTCGCCGGCATGCAGCGTCGGCTCCATCGACGCGCCGACGACGCGCGCGAGCCCGAACGGCGCGTGTGCGGAAATGCGACGGGGTACCCGTGGAGAGCGCAGCGACACGCGGAGTAGTGTCGCAGCCAGAGCAACTACGAACTTCTCCGAGAGGACACGCATGTTCGCGCGACTGTTCGCCCCCACGATCGAGGTTTCCGCCCACTGCGACCTGCCGTGCGGCGTCTACGACCCCGCCCAGGCCCGCATTGAGGCCGAGTCCATCAAGGCCATCATCGCCAAGGTCGCCGACAGCGACGACCCGGACTTCCGCACCCGCGCCGTGATCATCAAGGAGCAGCGCTCCGAGTTGGTCAAGCACCACCTGTGGGTGCTGTGGACCGACTACTTCAAGGCTCCGCACTTCGAGAAGTACCCCCAGCTCCACACCCTCTTCAACGAGGCCACGAAGCTCGCCGGCGCGTCCGGCACCAAGGGCACGCTCGACGCCGCCGTCGCCGACCAGCTGCTGGCGAAGATCGACGAGATCGCCGAGATCTTCTGGGAGACGAAGAAGGCCTGAGCCCTCTTCTCTCCTGCTGAACGCCGCCCCGGTGGACCGGGGCGGCGTTCGCGTCTTCTGGGCGACCTGGGTCGAAACGCGCGAATCCTGCTCGGAAATCGCACGACTCATGACCGATCGGCGGTTTACTGGCTCCACCACGGGGGAAGGGGCCACCCGGACATCCCCTCTGCGTCGCCCGGGGGACAACGCGACGCGTACCGCTGCACGGCGACCACGAAGGAACGACTGGCATGCCAATGACCGGATCGGACGAGCTCCCCGACCGCTCTGATGTCGAGCTGCGGCTCCCCGCCCAAGGCGTCTACGTCTCGGTGCTCCGTACGACGACCGCGGGCCTGGCCGCGCGTCTCGACTTCACCCTCGACGACATCGAGGACCTTCGCATGGCGGTGGGCGAGGCCGCGGCCCTCGTGCTGGAGGCGGCGTCCCCCGAGTCCGACCTGCAGGCTCGGTTCTGGCTGGGCGACCGGGTCATCACGGTCACCGTCGACGCCGCCGTCGACGGGCCGGTGAGCGTCGACGAGGACAGCTTCGCGTGGCAGGTCCTGACGACGCTCGCGACCTCCGCGGAGGTCACCAACACCGCAGGCCGGCTCGCGATCACGCTCGTCGTGCAGGCGACGCCGCTGGAGGCTGCGCTCTGAGATGACGGACGAGCCGACTCGGGACGAGCTGGTCACGCCGCCCCGCAGCGCCGCGGTCGAGGAGACCCGGCGCCGCAGCGCAGCCCTCTTCGCCACTCTCTCCGCCCCCGACACCAGCATGGCCGAGCGCGGCGACGCGCGCGAGCAGCTGGTCCACCTCCACCTGCCGCTCGTCGAGCACTGCGCGCGGCGGTTCCGCAACCGCGGGGAGCCGCTCGAGGACCTCGTCCAGGTCGGGACGATCGGTCTGCTGAAGGCCGTCGACCGCTTCGACCTCGAGCGGGGCGTGGAGTTCTCGACGTACGCCACGCCGACGATCATCGGCGAGATCAAGCGTCACTTCCGCGACAAGGGTTGGGCCATCCGCGTGCCACGCCGACTCCAGGAGCTGCGGATGCAGATCGGCAGCGTGAGCGCCGAACTGACCCAGAGCCTGGGCCGTTCGCCCACCCCGCGTGAGCTCGCCGAGAAGATCGGCTGCACGGTCGAGGAGATCGTCGAGGGCCTCGACTCGGGCAACGCCTACTCGACCCTCTCCCTCGACGCCGGTGACGACGCCGAGGACGGCGCCGGCAGCATGCTGGACGCCATCGGCGTCGAGGACGGCAGCCTCGAGCACGTCGAGATCCGGGAGTCCATCAAGCCCTTGCTCGACGCGCTCGGCGACCGAGAGAAGAAGATCCTCATGCTGCGGTTCTTCCGCAACATGACGCAGTCCCAGATCGCAGCGGAGGTCGGGATCTCCCAGATGCACGTCTCTCGCCTGCTCAGCCGCACGCTCGACGGCCTGCGCGTCGCGCTAGAGAGCGACTGACGGCCTCCTGGCTAGTCCTGGTCGTCGTTCTCGAGCGCGTTGAGGCTCGCCGGGTGGAAGACGGCGACGAGCGCGGCGATAGCGACGACGGCGAGCACGATCGCCAGACCGACGCGGTGGCGCCCGTCCCACGCGAGCCCGAGCATGATCAGCTGGGCGAGCACGATCGGCGCGCGGGCCCAGGAGTCGAGGAGGAGGAGACCGCGTGCGCACCAACCGAGCCCGACCGCACAGAGCAGGAAGAAGACCGCCCAGGCGACCGCCACACCTGTGCCGCCGTCCCCCAGGCTGACGAACTGCAGGATCGCCAGGACGATGAGAGCGGCCGCCTCAGCGGCGGCGAGTGCGGCAGCGACGATGATCGTGACAGGCGGGCGGGTCGAGCTCACCGGAGCAGACTAGAGCGGCGTACGACGGCGGCCGAATCGGCCGCGACGACGGCCTGCCCCATGGTCGGATGCGGCGCGGTGACGGAAGAGACACCCCGCACCCCTTGTTTAAGGGTCCATTTCTTGGAACCCTGGGGGCTGCGCGCGTGAAGGCGTTCACATCGTCATGCCTCCGCCGCAGCGGCAGACCGGCAGATCCCGGGCCCGCCGCCCCTGACCGTTTGAAGGAAAGAGGTTCCCCCAAGCCATGGACTGGCGCAACCGTGCTGCCTGCCTCGATGAGGACCCCGAGCTCTTCTTCCCCATCGGGAACACTGGCCCGGCGATCCTGCAGATCGAGGAGGCGAAGCAGGTCTGCCGACGCTGCGACGTCCGCGAGCAGTGCCTGCAGTGGGCCCTCGAGGCCGGTCAGGACCACGGCGTCTGGGGTGGTCTCAGCGAGGACGAGCGTCGCGCGCTGAAGCGTCGCAACGCCCGCTCCCGCGTGCGCACCACCGTCTGACCCGACCAACGACCGCTCTCACTCCACCGGCACGTCGATCACGGCACGCGCACCGCGCGTGCCGGATCGCGGGCCGAGCGTGAGCCTGCCCCCGAGCTCCGACTCGACCAGCGTCCGGACGATCGAGAGGCCGAGGTTCGTCGACGTCTCCAGGTCGAACTCCTCGGGGAGACCCTGCCCATCGTCCTCGACGCTCACCTCGAGGCGCCCGGCCGGCCGACGTACGCCAACGGTGATGTTGCCGGGGGTGGCGTCGTCGGGGTAGCCGTGCTCCACGGCGTTCTGCAGCAGCTCGGTGAGGACCATCGCGAGGGGGGTGACCACCTCGGACCGGAGCTCGCCGAAGCTGCCCGTACGCCGGACGGCGACCCTCGCACCGAGCGCGCCCACCTCACCCACCATGGTGGCGAGACGGTCCGCGATCTCGTCGAAGGAGACGTACTCCTCCACCGCCTGCTGGCTGAGGATCTCGTGGACGAGCGCGATCGACCCGACCCGTGCGACGGCCTCGTCGAGCGCGTTGCGGGCCGGTCCCTCGCCGATCCGGCGCGCCTGGAGACGGAGCAGTGCGGCCACGGTCTGCAGGTTGTTCTTCACCCGGTGGTGGATCTCGCGGATCGTCGCGTCCTTGGTCACCAGCTCCCGGTCGCGGCGCCGCAGCTCGGTGACGTCGCGGAGCAGCACGAGTCCCCCGATGTGCTCGCCGCGCGGCCGCAACGGGATCGCGCGCGAGATGATCGCGACGGTCCCCATGTCGATCTCCGTGTCACGGTGCGCCCGGCCGGCGAGCACCGCGCTGAGCGTCTCCTCGTCAGGGCGCTTCTTCGGGGGCACCAGCGAGCGGGTCACCTCCGCCAGCGACTGCCCGGCGAGGTCGCCGGAGAGGCCGAGACGGCGATAGACCGAGAGGGCGTTCGGGCTGGCGTACTCCACGACGCCCTCCGCGTCCACGCGGACGAAGCCGTCCCCCACCCGGGGTGTGTCGGTGTGGTCGCTGCGCTGCCCGGCCGCGGGGAACCAGCCGTTCGCGACCATCTGGGTGAGGTCGGACGCCGTCTGCAGGTAGGTCAGCTCCAGTCGGCTGGGCGTACGCACACCGAGCAGGTTGGTGTTGCGGCCGAGCACCGCGATGATCCGCCCGCTGCGCCGGACCGGGATGGTCTCGACACGCACCGGCAGGTCGTCGCGCCACTCCGGGTCGCCCTCACGGACGAGCCGGCCCTCGCCGTACGCCTGGTCGAGGGTGGGCCGCCGGCCCACCGGGACGAAGGTGCCGACGACGTCGTCGACGTACGCCGTCGGGCCGGTCGTCGGGCGCATCTGCCCGCCGGCCCAGAACCCCTTGCCCTCGCGGTCCGGGAGCCACAGGACGAGGTCGGCGAAGGAGAGATCGGCCAGGATCTGCCAGTCCGCGGTCAGCAGCTGGAGCCAGGCGACGTCGGCGTCGTCGAGGTCGGTGTGGCTCTTCGCGAGCTCGGTGAGCGACGGCACGTGGCCAGCGTAGAGGCATACCTCGTACGCCGCCCGGGAGGGTTTGGCAGGATGGTCCCCATGTCCGGCTCGTATTGGGAAGAGGTCCACGCCACGGGGCTGGCGGTGCCCTCGGACCGGCCCCTCGACGAGCTGACCGCCGAGCTCACCCGGATGCTCGGAGACCCGGATCCGCAGCTGCGCGACGCGCTCGCCTATCCGACGCTGACGACCTGGATCGCGCGTGGCGTGTACGACGACCTGCTGTCCGGCCTGGGCGACGGGATGGCCGCGGGACTGACCGTCGACCTCGGCGAGACCGACACCGACACCGTCTTCCGCCGCAGCTTCTCGGCGCTGGTCCTCGGCGCCTGCATCGCGCGCGACAACAGCAGGCCGCTCGTCGCGGGCGGCAAGATCCTCGAGTGGGGCGACCGGATCGCGACCTGGCTGCTGCGTGAACGCGATCTGCGCGGGTTCGTCCCCGGCAAGGGCTGGGCCCATGCCATGGCGCACGGCGCGGACGCCCTCGGCTCGCTGGCCGCCTCGCCCCACCTGTCGACGCCGGAGCTCACCGTCGTGCTCGACGTCGTCGCCGACCGCATCCTCGCGCGCAGCGACACGGTCCTCGTCCACGGCGAGCCCGACCGGCTCGCGTCCGCCACCGTGGCCGTCCTGCGCCGCAACCTCGTGCCGCTCAGCGTCCTCGAGCCGTGGGTCAACCGGATCGGCGCCGTGGCGGCCACGCCGAGCACCGCTGCCGGGCGCGACCCCTACCTCGTCACCGCCAACGCCGAGTCCTTCCTGCGGGCCCTCTACCTCCAGCTCGCCCTCGGCACCCGACAGCCCGAGGTCCGCCACGACCTGCTGCTCGTCATCGTCGACGCGCTCAAGCGGAGCAACGTCCAGCATCTCGGCTACAGCGGCCCGAGCCGTCGTACGGACCTCGCACCGCCACCGCTGTGACTCGGCCGGCCGCGATGCGACGGGGCCGCGCGGGGCGCCGTGTCCGAGCGACGGGCGATTTCACGCCGTACCCGGAGATTTGAGAGACTGTCCGCTGGCCCTTCGGGGTCGACGAACGACTACCAGGAGGACACCATGGGCAAGACCGGCCGCAAGCGCCGCGCGCGCCGCAAGAAGGGCGCGAACCACGGCAAGCGCCCCAACAGCTGAGCCGCCGCGCCACCAGCGCAGACGCAACGAGCCCCCGGCCATCGGCCAGGGGCTCTTTGCTTGTCCGGGGCGCGCCGGTCAGGACGCCGTCGTCAGGACTCCCTGATCTCGACGCGCACCTGCTGGAGCCGCATCATGATCTTGGCGCGCAGCTCCGTCGGCGCCGACTCGGAGCAGGACCGCGCCACGATGGCCTTCACGGTGCGCTGCAGGTCGTAGCGCTCGAGACACGGGTTGCAGGTGTCGAGATGGGCGCGTACGACGGCACAGTCGGCCTCGTCGAGCTCGTTGTCGAGGAAGTAGACGATCTGCTCGAGGAAGTCCGCGCATTCGGCCGGGGTGACGGAGTCGCCCGCGGTGTGCTGGTGCTGGTCACTGGTCATCGCGCACCCCCGTCGCGCGTCGCGGCGGTGAGGAGACCACCGTCGCGCACGTAGTCCGACAACAGGTCACGCAGCTGGCGGCGGCCGCGGTGGAGGCGCGACATCACCGTGCCGATCGGAGTGTCCATGATCTCCGCGATCTCCTTGTAGGCGAATCCCTCGACGTCGGCGAGGTAGACCGCGAGCCGGAACTCCTCGGGCAGACGCTGGAGGGCGTCCTTCACCTGGGAGTCGGGCAGGTGCTCGAGCGCCTCCATCTCCGCCGACTTCAGGCCGGAGGAGCTGTGGGACTCGGCCCGTGCCAGCTGCCAGTCCTCGACGTCCTCGGACATCGACTGCTGCGGCTGACGCTGCTTCTTGCGGTAGGTGTTGATGAAGGTGTTGGTGAGGATGCGGTAGAGCCAGGCCTTGAGGTTGGTGCCGGGCCTGAACTGGTGGAAGGAGGAGTACGCCTTGGCGAACGTCTCCTGCACCAGGTCCTCCGCGTCCGCGGGATTGCGGGTCATGCGCATCGCCGCGGAGTAGAGCTGGTCGAGGAAGGGCAGGGCGTCGCGCTCGAAGCGCACGGCTCGCTCTTCATCCGTTTCGGTCGCGGGGTCCACCGGCTCGGGGTGGCCGTCGGTGTCGGTCAGCGCTGAGTCGCGGAAGTCGTCGGTCTCACTCATCGTCCCCCAGCCTACGCGGGCCCACGACGCCACGAGAGGCTCCGCCAGCGGGCGGTCGAGCAGGACGGTCATGCCAAGGGAACACGTCGGGTCCGGCGACCATTCCCGGGGGGCGGAAGAAGACTTGCCGCCGCCACCCGGGCGATCAGCCGCGCGTGCGTCCCGCAGGCCCGACGATCTCCCGGACGAGCCACTCGAGCGTCGACTCGACGAGGATCGCGAGCGCGTCGTCCTGGCTGATCGGGCCACGCGCGCCGACCTTGAGCGAGTGGTCCGCCCCCGGCACGGGCACGACGTCGACCGACTCGGGGAACTCCTCGGGCCGCCCCATCGGGTCCCGCTCCCCCTGGACGACCAGCGTCGGCACCCGAGCGCCCTTCAGCTCGTCGAGGCGGGACTTCTCCGGCTTGCCGGGCGGGTGGAGCGGGAAGGCGAGGCAGAGGCATCCCGCCGCGCCCAGCGAGCGCGCCGTCCGCGCCGCGGAGCGCGCGCCGGCCGAGCGACCGCCCACGACCATCGGCGTCCGCACCCGCATCCAGTTGGCCGCCTCGGTCAGTGCCACGTCGAGCGTCTTCGGCGGGGAGGCGACCGGTCGACCCGCCACCTTCCACGGCTGCTCGAAGCGGACGACGGTGATCCCCTGCGGCGGCAGCGCCTGGGTGAGCGCCTCCAGGTCGGGCGTGTCGATGCCGTTGCCGGCGCCGTGCGAGAGCAGCAGGGTCGCCACGGGCTTGCGGGCACGTCGGGTGACGAGCCGCCCGTCGCCGTACGGTGTCGCGATCATCTGTTCGGTCAACTCAGCGCCTCCTCGAGCGGCAGCGGCTCCACCAGGTGGGGTCCGTTGTTGCGGACGCTGCTCACGAGCGGCGCCACGGGATAGGCCTCCAGGACGTCGGGCGAGGCGGGGACCAGCAGGTCGAGCGAGCCGGGCCTCGTGGGGTCGAGCCAGGCGTCCCAGCCGGCGCGGTCCACCATGAGCGGCATCCGGTCGTGGATCCGGCCGAGGTGGTCGGCGGCGTTCGTCGTGATGACCGTGCAGGTCCACAGCCAGCGCGCGGGGTCGTCCGCGTCCTTCTCCGGGTCCGGCCACAGCTCGTAGAGGCCGGCCATGGCGAGGGTGCCGTGGTCCCGCGGGCGGATGAAGAACGGCTGCTTGCGCGGCTTGCCCTTCGCGTCGGTCTGCTGCGTCTCGTACCACTCGTAGTAGCCGTCGGCGGGGAGCAGGCAGCGGCGCTTCGTGAACGCCTTCTTGTACGCCGGCTTCTCGGCGACCGTCTCCATCCGGGCGTTGATCATGCGCGCGCCGATCGAGCGGTCCTTCGCCCACGACGGGACCAGCCCCCACCGGACGGCCCGCAACTGACGCTCGGTCTCGCGGTCACGCTCGTCGCCACCCCGCGGCGGGCGCTCGAGCACGGCGTACACCTCGTCGGTCGGCGCGACGTTGTAGTTCTCCTCGAGCGGCATCGAGAGCCGCAGCTCGTCGATCTCGAACTCCGCCGCCAGATCGGCCGGGTGTCGGCTCGAGGCAAAGCGACCGCACATGCGAACACCTTAACGACCCAGGACGCCCAGGTGAGCGCACCCGCGGGTCAGCGGCTCCGGACGGATCTGGGCTCAGGCACCGCGCGCGAGCTCGTCGAGGAGCCAGGCGGCCGACTCGTCGGTGTGGGGGAGCCCTTCGATCCAGACCCGGTCCGCCCGGTCCTCGAGCATGCGCTTGAGCAGCGACACCCGGGTCGCGAGCGACTCGTCGCGTGGGACGACCAGGACGAGCCGGTTGGCGCCGACCTGACCGATCGTGGCGATGCCGTCGAAGACCGACCGCGCGGTCTCACCGAGCAGCGCCATCCGGCGCGTGCGCTCGAGGGCGTCGACCCCCTCGGCCTCCGCGAGGTGGGCGTCGGCCACGACCAGCGTGAACGAGCAGGCCCGGGCGCCGCGGTAGAGCTCCGAGATGCGTTCGCGCAGGTGGGCGAGGGTGGCCAGGCCGGTCGCCGGGTCCGCGCAGGACAACTGGTGGAGGAAGCCGAGGGTCGCCTCGCTCCACGCCATCGAGAGGGCGTGGCTCTCCTCGAACGTCGGGTCGCGGCCGGCGACGAGCAGGGTGGTGGCGCGAAGCCCCTCCAGGCACTCGCCGAGAGAGACCCCCACCTCGGCGAGGTCACGCCCCACCACCCAGCACGCCTCGATGACGAACGGACTTCCCGCAGCCAGGGCCTCCCCCGCTGCCTCGAAGCGCGGCGGCAGGGCCGCACGCTGCTCCGGTGTCAGTTCCACCGCGGCCACGGGACGGCCCTGGCCGCGACGAAGAAGCTTCGCAACGAAACCCACAGACCGCCCTCCCTCCGTTCGCCACATGGCCGTCCCACGCCGGTCATGCGAAGATGTGACGCGCAGGTCGTGACCACATGACGCGGTCGCGACCGGAATCTACGTGATTTCACCGACTGCCCTCGGGAGGCGAGATGAACACGCGTGACATGCGTGCGCGCGTTTCGCGTCATGATCCCATCTCCCGATCGTCCCTCCTGCCGTGACCGACCCCACCCTCACCCCCTTCTCGACGATCGATGAGCCCGGCGACGCCGAGCTCATCAGCGCCGTCCGCGCCGGGGACCTCGAGGCGTACGGCACGCTGTTCGAGCGCCACGTCGAGGCGGCCCGGCGGTTGGCCCGCCAGCTGGCGTCCGCCGGGGACGTCGACGACCTGGTGTCGGAGGCGTTCGCGAAGGTCCTCGGCGTGCTGCAGAAGGGCGGCGGTCCCGACCTCGCGTTCCGTGCCTACCTCCTGACCTCGCTCCGACGGCTCCATGTCGACAAGATCCGGGCAGGCTCGCGCCTCACCCCGACGGACGACCTGACGCCGTACGACCCCGGCGTGCCGTTCGAGGACACCGCCGTCGCGGGCTTCGACAACCAGGCTGCGGCCAAGGCGTTCGCACAGCTTCCCGAGCGCTGGCAGCAGGTGCTGTGGCACACCGAGGTCGAGGGGCAGAAGCCCGCCGAGATCGCGCCGATGCTCGGGATGAGCCCCAACTCCGTCTCCGCGCTCGCCTACCGCGCCCGCGAGGGCCTGCGGCAGGCGTTCATCTCGATGCACGCCCAGGACGCCGTCGACGACGCCTGCGCGCGCACGCGCGCCAACCTGGGCGCCTACATCCGCGGCGGTCTCTCGAAGCGCGACTCCGCCAAGGTGGAGGCGCACCTCCAGGACTGCCGGCCGTGTGCGGCGATCTACCTCGAGCTCACCGAGGTCAACGCCAACCTCGGCGCCCTGCTGGCGCCGCTCCTCCTCGGCAGTGCCGGCATCGGCTACCTCGCCGCGGTCGGCGCCGGCACCAAGGCCGGCATCCTGCTCTTCCTCACCGGCGCCAAGAACTGGGTGCTCCACAACCCGGTCGGGCGCGTCGCCGCCGGCGCCACCGGTGTGGCCGCCGCGGCCGTCGTAGCGGCGGCGGTCGCCATGGGCGGAGGCAATCCGCCGACGAAGCCGGTCGCCGAACCGCCCGCCTCGTCGGCGCCCGCACCGACGCCGGCCGCCACCTCACCGCAGCAGACTCCGAAGACCACCTCGCCGACGCACACCTCGTCCGCCGCTCCCTCGGCGACCGGTCCGGTGACCAGTCCGCCGCCCGCTCCATCATCGACGCCCTCGGACACCACGCCTGCCACCACGCCCGAGCAGGCGCCCATCATCGCCACGCCGCTGCCCGCGGTCACCGCCACGCCCGGGAAGTCGGTCGTGATCGACCTCACCAACGGGGCGACCGACCCGAACGGCGATCCGCTCACGGTGAAGTCGGCCTCGGTCGCCAAGCCGTCCCACGGGACGGTCCACAAGGGCGGCCAGCAGGGCCGGCCCGTCATGCCCCGCCTGTCCGGCGGCAAGACCGGCCTCAGCGGCAGCGCCCCCGTCCTGGCTCGTCCCGCCGGCGTCACCACCGTCACCTACACACCCGACCGGGGCTGGCGTGGCACCGACACCATCGACTACACGCTCACCGACGGCCACGGCGGCACGGTCTCGGGCTCGGTGGAGGTCACGACGCCCAACGCCCCGCCGGTGGCGGAGTCGTTCACGGTGCGGATGAGGGCGCTGGATTCGCGGGTGTCGATCTCACCGCTCGCTGGCCACGCAGCCGATCCCAACAAGCACGACAAGCTGACCGTCATCGTCGTCAAGGGCCCCAAGCGCGGAACAGCAAGTGCAAAACCCGACGGGCGAATCGTCTACACCCGCGAGGCGAGCATCGACGGATATACGACGCGGATCCGTTACGTGGCACAGGACCAACTCAAGGGGCGCTCGGCTCCTGGCACGATCACGATCAAGGTTCCTGGATGGTCGCCGCACCATCCCACGCCTGAGAACCATCGACCCACTGCGACCGGCGCCGAAGGCGATCCGCTTGTCGCCCCTGGGGACTCGGTCGACATCGTTGTAGGCGGTTCGGATCCGGACGGCGACGCACTGAGCTACGAGGTCCCCGACCACGCCCGCAACGGCGGTGAGATCAAGCTCGACCACATCTCGAAGGACGGCTCTTCGGCAACGCTCACGTACACCGCGCCGCAGGAGTTCACCGGAGACTCCTTTTCATACAGGGTCACTGACGGCCGCCGTATCTCCGATCCAAAGACGGTGCAGGTCGGGCTCGCCCCACCGACCGCAGACGTGGCCGTGACGCCAGATCCAGACCTCAGTTACGACCGAGGCGGCTACATGCATCTGAAGCTGCGCGCCGATGGACTGCCCGCTGGCGCCGTCGGACGCGTGAGCGTGACCGTGACGGGAATCCTGGGGTGGTGGCCCGGCGGAAGCCACTCGTCTGCCTGCGGCGAGGCTCCGGACCCACCGCCCTCCACGGTCACCCTGGAGTGCGAGGTCACCGGCACCGGCCATCAGATCGACCTCCTCCACTTCGATCTCGTGCCGGACCCCGAGACCGGCTGGAGCTTCACGGCGGACCTCACTCCGAAGACGTACGTCGATCCGGAGAACGGCAACAACCACGTCTCCGGCCCCTGAGCCTCGGCGTTTCCCCCACAACGGTGGGGGTTCTGACAGTCCGCGGGGCGGATCCGCTGTGATTACGGCGCAATTGTGGGGTTCTGACGCGCCGATGTGACGCCCACCTCTGGCATGGGGGTCCCTGATGAGGGTTACTGTCGCTCCATGACCGTGAGCAGACTCGTTGCGCGCCCGCTGCTGTCGTCCATCTTCCTGGTGGGCCCGATCACCTCCTACAAGAACGCCGAGGCGGTGGCCAAGACGGCCGAGCCCGTGACAGGGCCGCTGGTGAAGGCGGCGCAGAAGGCCGGCCTCCCCGTGGAGCACGACCCGGTGACGCTCGTCCGCATCAACGCAGTGGCGCAGGTCCTCGGGGCGCTCGGACTGATCACCGGAAAGTTCCCCCGGCTCTCGGCGGCGCTCCTGGCCGGCACCCTGGTGCCGACGACGCTGGCCGGCCACCGGTTCTGGGACGAGCCCGACCCGGCGTCCAAGAAGCAGCAGCAGGTGCAGTTCGCCAAGAACCTCTCGCTGCTCGGCGGGCTGATCATCGCCGCCGGCGACACCGACGGGAAGCCGGGCCTCGCCTGGCGCGCCGGCCGTGCTGCCAAGGATGCCCGCCGCGAGGCGAAGCAGCTCGCCCTGAGCGCCCGTCGGGAGGCGAAGCTCGCCAAGGCGAAGGTCGCCTGAGCGATAGTCTGCGGGGGTGAGCACCACGCCCCTCGAGGATCCCTGGCCCGCCCCCCGCGCGACCACGCCGGTCGACGCCGTCGTCACGCTGCCCGGGAGCAAGTCGCTCACCAACCGTGCGCTGCTCCTGGCCGCGATCGCCGACCAGCCGTCCGTCGTACGCCGGGCGCTGCGGTCGCGCGACACCCTGCTGATGGCGCAGGCCCTCACCGCGCTCGGCAGCGAGGTCGACACCTCGGGGCCGGACTGGAGGGTCACCCCTGGCCCGTTCGACCGGGACGCGGCGGTCGACTGCGGGCTGGCCGGGACGGTGATGCGCTTCGTGCCGCCGGTGGCGGCGCTCTCGACCGGCCAGGTGGCCTTCGACGGCGACCCCCACATGCGCCAGCGGCCGATCGGCGAGGTGCTGGGCGCGCTGCGCTCGCTCGGCGTCCACGTGCCCGGTGAGCGACTGCCGTTCACCATCCACGGCACCGGCGCTGTCCGCGGCGGCACTGTGGTGATCGACGCGTCCGCCTCGAGCCAGTTCATCAGCGCGCTGCTGCTCGCGGGCGCACGCTACGAGCGCGGCGTCGACGTGCGCCACGACGGCAAGCCTGTGCCCTCGCTCCCCCACATCGACATGACCGTCGCGATGCTGCGCGAGCACGGCGTGGACGTCGACGACAGTGCGGCCAACCGCTGGGCGGTCCCGCCCGGCGCCGTCAAGGCGGTCGACCACACCATCGAGCCCGATCTCTCCAACGCCGCGCCGTTCCTCGCGCTGGCCGCGATCTCCGGCGGGACCGTCACCGTGCGCGACTGGCCGCGGGTGACCGACCAGGCCGGCGACGCGCTCCGCGACATCCTGACGCAGATGGGCTGCACGGTCGGCTTCACCGACGAGGGGCTGTCGGTCACGGGGCCCGCGGTCGGCGAGCTGCAGGGCGTCGACCTCGACCTGCACGACGTGGGCGAGCTCGCCCCGGCGGTCGCGGCCCTGTGCGCCGTCGCGTCGGGCCCCTCCCATCTCCGCGGCATCGGCCACATCCGCGGCCACGAGACCGATCGGCTCGCCGCGCTCGCCACCGAGCTCACCGGCCTCGGCGCCGACGTCACCGAACACCCCGATGGCCTCGAGATCCGGCCGGCGGCGCTGCACGCCGGGGTCTTCCACACCTACGCCGACCACCGGATGGCCCACGCCGGCGTGATCGTGGCGGCGGCCGTCGACGGGGTTCTCGTCGAGGACGTCGCGACGACGAGCAAGACGTTCACGGACTTCGCGCCGTTCTGGGCCTCGCTCTTCTGACATGGCCCGCTCCGCACGCCGGTACTCCACCGAGGACGTCGAGCACTACGACCGTCCGCGACGACGCGGCACCCGGCCGCGCACCAAGGAGCGTCCGACGTACGACGACGCCCACTCCGGCGTCGTTCTCACCGTCGACCGCGGGCGCTACACGCTGCTCATCGACTCTCCCGGTGGCTCCGCGACGGTGATGGCGATGAAGGCACGGCCGCTGGGCCGCAAGGGAGTCGTCGTCGGCGACCGGGTGAAGGTCGTCGGCGATGTGTCCGGCAGCGAGGGGACGCTCGCCCGGATCGTGGAGGTGGAGCCGCGCTCGACCGTGCTGCGGCGTACGGCGGACGACGACGACCCCGTCGAGCGCGTCATCGTCGCCAATGCGACCCAGCTCGTCGTCGTCACCGCGCTCGCCGACCCCGAGCCGCGCACGGGGCTCATCGACCGCGCCCTCGTGGCGGCGTACGACGCCGGCATGGCGCCGCTGCTGTGCCTGACCAAGGCCGACCTGCGCGACCCGGAGTCGCTGCTCGTCACCTACCGGTCGCTCGGCGTCCCGTGGGTCGTGACGCAGAAGGGCGGCGATCTCTCGGAGCTGCGTGGGCGCCTCGCGGGGCAGACCTCCGTCCTGCTGGGCCACAGCGGGGTCGGCAAGTCGACGCTCGTCAACGCGCTAGTCCCCGACGCCGGCCGCGAGGTCGGCCACGTCAACGCCGTCACCGGACGTGGGCGCCACACCTCGACCTCGGCGCTCATGCTGCCGCTGGCGTCGTCCGCGGAGGGACCGGCGGGTCGGATCATCGACACGCCCGGCATCCGCTCCTTCGGACTCGCTCACGTCGACCCCGAGCACCTCATCGAGGCGTTCCCCGACCTCGACGAGATGACCGAGGACTGCCCGCGCGGCTGCACCCACGGCGCCGACGAGCCCGAGTGCGGCCTCGACGAAGCGGTCGCGCGCGGCGAGGCCGACCCCGAGCGGGTCGCCTCCTTCCGCCGCCTCCTTGAGGCGCGGTCGGTGCCGGCGTACCTGCTCTGACCACGTCGCGCGGGGATGACCACCTCGCCCGGACACGGGTGCGACTAGGGTGAGCCCGTGGCTGGCACACCTGACTACACCGACGACCTCCGGCTCGCGCACCTGCTGGCCGACGACGCCGACTCGCTGTCCACCTCGCGGTTCAAGGCGCTCGACCTGCACGTGATGACCAAGCCGGACCTGACGCCGGTCAGCGACGCCGACAAGGCGGTGGAGGAGTCGATCCGGCGCACGCTCTCCAAGGCGCGGACCCGCGACGCCATCACCGGCGAGGAGCAGGGCACCACGGGCACCTCCGCCCGCCGCTGGATCGTCGACCCGATCGACGGCACCAAGAACTACGTCCGCGGCGTGCCCGTCTGGGCGACGCTCATCGCGCTCGCGGTCGAGGACGAGGTCGTCATGTCGGTCGTCTCCGCACCGCAGCTCGGCCGCCGCTGGTGGGCGGCGAAGGACCAGGGCGCCTACACCGGCAAGTCGCTGATGAAGGCGACGAAGTGCCAGGTCTCCGACGTACGCCGCCTGGAGGACGCCTCGCTGTCCTACTCCTCCCTCCACGGCTGGGAGGAGCGCGGCCGTCTCGAGGACTTCCTCTCCCTGATGCGGCGCTGCTGGCGGACGCGGGCCTACAGCGACTTCTGGTCCTACATGCTCGTCGCCGAAGGCGCGGTCGACATCGCGGTCGAGCCCGAGCTCGAGCTCTACGACATGGCCGCGCTGGACGTGATCGTGCGCGAGGCCGGTGGCACCTTCACCTCGCTCGACGGCAACGACGGTCCCTGGGGCGGCAACGCGCTGGCGACCAACGGCCACCTCCACGACGCCGTGCTGTCGTTCCTCGGCTCGCTCCCCGACGGTGACGCCGACGCCGACTGGCCCGGTGCCCGACCGGGGAGCGTCACACCGTTCCGCCGGCCCGGTCACGAGTCCGACTGACCCCGGTTTCACCCGCTCCCGACCTCAGTCTTCACCGAACCGCCCTTCCCGCGGCGCGCGCGACGGCCTACCGTCAGAAGATGCGCATCGAGGAGATCCTCGCCCGCAAGGCCCGTCCCGACGTCGTGACGATCGGCCCCGGCGAGAGCGTCCGCACGCTGCTGAGCGTGCTCGCCGCTCACGCCATCGGTGCCTGCGTCGTCAGCTCCGACGGTCACCGCGTGGACGGCATCGTGAGCGAGCGTGACGTGGTCAGAAGGCTGTACGACGACGAGGGACTGCTCGACGCGGAGGTCGGGTCGATCATGACGCCGGCCGTCGAGACCTGCTCCCCCGACGCGACCGTCGAGGAGATCATGACGCTGATGACCCGCCGTCGGATCCGACACGTGCCGGTCGTCGCCGACGGCGCCCTCACCGGCATCGTCAGCATCGGCGACCTGGTGAAGCACCGCATCGAGGAGCTCGCCTTCGAGCGCGACCAACTCGAGCGCTACGTGCATCAGGTCTGACGGCGCGGCCCGGTGAGGTGCGGTGTGACAGGCTGGCCCCATGGCAGAGAAACCAGAGATCGAGTTCTTCGACCCCGAGCCGCCCAGCGACCTCGTGATCACCGACATCACCGAGGGTGACGGCCCGGAGGCCACGAGCGGCCAGACGGTCAGCGTGCACTACGTCGGCGTGGCGCACTCGACCGGGGAGGAGTTCGACGCGTCGTACAACCGCGGCACGCCGCTGCAGTTCCGCCTGGGCATCGGCCAGGTCATCGCGGGCTGGGACCAGGGTGTCCAGGGCATGAAGGTCGGCGGGCGCCGGCAGCTCGTCATCCCGCCCCACCTCGGGTACGGCGACCGCGGCGCCGGTGGCGTCATCAAGCCCGGCGAGACGCTCATCTTCGTCGTCGACCTCCTCGGCGTCAGCTGACCCGGAACGCTCGACCGCGGGTCCTCAGACGTGTGCGGCGCGTCTGAGGACCCGCGGTTAGCCTCGGGGCATCAGTCTCGGGGCGTCACCACGGCACGTCGCTCACCCGGGCCGCCTGGCCGGCGAGCTCGACGACGTCACCGACCACGAGCTGCCGCCCGCGTCGCGTCTCGACCTCGCCGTTGACGCGCACCAGCCCGTCCGCGATCACGGGCTTCGCCTCCGCGCCGGACTCGACGAGGTTGGCCAGCTTGAGGAACTGGCCGAGGCGGATCGACTCGTCACGGATGGGCACGTCCTGCGGCTCGCTCACGTCCCCATCCTCCCCCGCTGCGCGAGTTTGCAGAAATGACGGGCGAGGCGCGAGGAACCCCCGGCGAGTCTCCGTGTCGGGCGCGCGACAGGCAGACCCGGTGGGCGCTTCTCACGACGTGGCGGGACTATCGCGAAGCTCGGCGGGTCACAGGAGCTGGGTGAGGGCGTGGATGAGTACGCCGACGAGCCCGCCGACGATCGTGCCGTTGATCCGGATGAACTGCAGGTCGCGGCCGACGTGGAGCTCGATGCGGTGGGCCGCCTCCCGGCCGTCCCAGCGCTGGATGGTGTGGGTGATGACGGCCGTGGCCTCGGAGCCGTACCGCTTGACCACGAACACCGCGGCGTCGGCCGCGAGCCCGTCGAGCCGGCCCTGGAGCTCTTCGTCCGCGACCAGCCGTGCCGCGAAGAGCTGGAGCTCGTCGAGCGCCCGGCGGCGGACTGCCCCGTCCGGGTCCTCCAAGGAGCCGGTGAGCGCCCGGCGGAGCGCCTCCCACAGCGAGATCGAGGTGGCGAGGACCTGCGGATGGTCGAGCAGGCGCAGCTTGAGCCGCTCGGCGCGCTCCTGGGTCGCCGGGTCCTCCTGCAGGTCACGCGCGAGGTCGGCGAGCAGGTCGTCGAAGGCCTTGCGCGCCCGGTGATGCGGGTCGTCACGGATGTCGGCGACCCAGCGGACGAGCTCGACGTGGATCCGGTTGGCCAGCGGCTCCTTGATCGCCTGCGGCGCCCACCACGGCGCGCGCTCGCCAAGGACGTCGGCGACCGTCTCCTGGTGATCGACGAGCCAGCCGTGCAGCTCGACCAGGGCGAGGTCGACCAGCCCGTGCTGGACCTCGTCGTGCAGCGCCTCCGCCAGCGCCGTGCCGAGCAGCGGCGCGATCGCCTCCTCGCGGAAGCGCGGCACCAGCGCCTCGGTCACCAGCGCCTCGACATGGTCGTCGCGCACCCGGGTGAGGGCTGCGGCGAGCAGCACCGCCACCTCGTCGACCACCCGCTTCGCGTTGGCCTCCTCGGAGAGCCACAGCCCGATCCGCAGTGCCGGCATCGAGACCGCGATGCGGTCGCGGATGATCTCCTCCTGGAGGAAGTTCTCCCCGACGAACTCCTCCAGGCCCGCGCCGATGTCGTCCTTGCGCCGCGGGATCAGCGCGGTGTGCGGGATCGGCAGGCCCATCGGATGGCGGAACAGGGCCGTCACGGCGAACCAGTCCGCGATCGCACCGACCATCGACGCCTCAGCGCCGGCGTTGACATAGCCCCAGACGCCGCCGTGGCCGTGCGTGACCACGTAGACGAGGGCCGCGAGCACCAGCAACCCCGTCGCCACCGTCCGCATCCGGCGCAGCGCTCTGCGGCGTACGACGTCGGCGGCGGTGTCCACCGCCATGAGGCCACCCGATGCGGTCATGGCGTGATTCTGCCCGGTCCCCCCTGACGTGCCAGAATCCGATCCCATGTCCCGCACCGTCATCACCTTCGGCACCTTCGATGTCTTCCACATCGGCCATCTGCGGATGATCGAGCGCGCGGGCTCGTACGGCGACCGCCTGGTCGTCGGTGTCTCCGCCGACGAGCTCAACCGTCGCAAGAAGGACCGTGACCCGGTCTTCAGCGAGGGCGAGCGCCTCGCGATCATCGCCGCGCTCAAGCCGGTCGACGAGGTCTTCCTCGAGGAGAGCCTCGAGCTCAAGCGCCACTACATCGAGAAATACGCCGCCGACGTGCTCGTCATGGGCGACGACTGGGCCGGCCGGTTCGACGAGTTCAAGGACATCTGCGAGGTCGTCTACCTGCCGCGGACGCCCGCCATCTCCACCACGGCCCTCATCGAGAAGATCGCCAGCGTCTGAGGTCAGGCTCAGCCTCGCGGAGCGGACCGGACCGGCCCGGACGCGCCGGCTCGGACGCGTCGGCTCAGGGGTCAGCCCTGGGGCAGGGTGACCTTCCAGGTCTTCGCCGGGATCGAGCCGCCGCCGGCGACGTGGTAGGCGAGGCGGCGGTAGCCGACGTACGCCTGCGCGGAGCCGGCGGGGCGGACGACCCCCGCCACCCAGCCCTCGGCGGTCTTCCCCGCGTCGACGTCGCCCAGCGGCGGGTCGCCCGCCTTCGTCATCGCCGTCGCGACCTCACCGCTCGTCAAGGCCGTGCCGACCTCGGACGAGCCCGCGACGCCGAAGACGAAGTCGTCAGGTCCGACGCTCGCGTAGTACTTCCGCCCGGCGGTGACCTTCACCTTCACCAGGACGAGCTCGTCGCCCTCGTCCACGAGCCCGTGGGCTGACGCAGGAGCCGGGAAGCTCCGGACCACCTGCTCCACGGCGATGGTGTGGCCGAGGCCCTTGTCGTGGATGGTCTCGTCGAGGTCGATCGGCGCGCGCGGGACGGTCGCCTGCGTCGACGGCGCCGACGGCGCCGTGGACGGGGTCACAGTCGGCAGCGCCTCGCTTGAAGCCTCCGCGTCCGGCGAGGCCGTCGCGGTGACCGTTGTCGTCACGCTCGGCGTGGCGGGCGCCGCGGAGTCCTCGGAGGAGGAGCCACAGCCGGCCAGTGCGAGCGCGGCGAGCACGGGCACAACGGCAAGACGGAGCGACCGGAGCAGCATGGATTCCCCCGAGTGGTCTGGAGCCTGAGCTGTCGCGGCGACCCTACCGGCGCGCGTAGGGCGCCCACGGCATCCCACGG
Organism: Nocardioides eburneus; assembly: GCF_040838215.1. Lineage (NCBI taxonomy): Bacteria > Bacillati > Actinomycetota > Actinomycetes > Propionibacteriales > Nocardioidaceae > Nocardioides > Nocardioides eburneus. The sequence goes on from NZ_JBFPJR010000045.1 coordinate 20,486, forward strand.
CGGCGTACGACGGGAATCGGCGGGCCGCTCCACCGGTTGCGCCTCACGAACCCGTACGGGTTCCCGACTCCGGAAGGATGATCCATGTCGACCATCGTGATCTTCGGCGGCACCGGCTATGCCGGCGGCAACATCGCCCGCGAGGCCGTGAAGCGCGGCCACACCGTCGTCTCCTACTCCCGGCACGCGCCGAGCTCGCCCGACGAGGGCGTCGACTACCGCATCGGCTCGCTCACCGACGAGGCCACCGTCAAGGCCGCGCTCGAGGGCGCGGACGAGCTCGTCATCGCGGTCCGTGGCTCTGACGTCGACGGCCAGCAGCTCGGCGACCTGGTGCCGGCGCTCGTCGCGGCAGCGGTCGCTGCCGACGTACGCCTCTCGTTCGTCGGCGGCGCCGGCAGCTCGCTCGTCTCGCCCGACGGTCCACGCCTGCTCGACACGCCGGACTTCCATGAGGAGTGGAAGCCGGAGGCGACCGCGCACGCGCGCGTGCTCGACGCGCTGCGCGAGTCACCGGAGGAGCTGCGCTGGTTCTACGTCTCCCCGGCGGCGCTCTTCGGGTCGTTCGCGCCCGGCGAGACGCTCGGCACCTATCGCACGAACGGTGACGTGCTCGTCACCAAGGAGGACGGCTCCTCCGAGATCTCCGGCACCGACTTCGCGCTGGCCTACGTCGACGAGATCGAGCAGTCCAACCACCGTCGGCAGCGGTTCACCACCGGCCACTGAGCCCGGGGCTGCTGGGCTCGCTGCTGGACCCTCCGCTGGGTCGGGGGCGTCCGTCCGCCGACTGCGCCGGCGAGGCAGCCCCGACCGCCTGGTCTGCTCCTGTGCCCGTCCGCGTAACGCGGGCGGGCACGGGTCGTTGAGGAGGCGGACCGCCGATGTGGGAGCGGACCTCACGACGGGGAATGGTGGTGCGCGGTGCCGATCGCGACGGCGACGAAGGTCGAGGTCCTCCGCGTCCTGGTGCAGGCCGGGCCCGCCGCCCGGGCGCTGCTCTCCTCGGCGGAGTGCGACCTCCTCATCGAGACCTGCGCCGACGTCGCCCGCATGGCCGACGACCTGCCCGGTCCCCAGCCCCGCGACCGTGGTCGTGCCGCGCGCGATGGCACCAGCCTGCTCCTCGAGCTCGGCTGCCCACGCGTCGACGGCCAGCTCCGAGGAGCACTCGCCCGCGCGGTCGAGCGGGTTGTCGTACGCCGCCTGTCCGTCGCCTGAGGTCGATCCGCCCCGCCTGCCGGGCCGGTCGCTCGGGCGCGTCACTCCTCGTCGTACGGATAGTCGTCGTCGCTGCCCGGAACCGGCTCGGTCTGCTCCTGGTAGTCAGCCTCGTCGACGTCGTCGCGACGTGGGGGCGCGTCCGAACCCACGATCGCCTCCTCGTCGGGGTTCTCCTCGTCGAGGCCCTGTTCCTGCTCCTCGATGTCGGCCTCGTTCGCGGTCTCGTACGGGTCGAAAGCGCTCATGACGATCGGTTACCTCCCTCGTCGGCGACGAAACGGGCCCGGCGCACCCACCAACGGCAGAACGGCGGTGGCTCCGGCCGGTCCCAGTCCACACCGTCGGGTCGGCGACGGCAAGGCCCGGTGGCGCAGCCGGGCCGCCGCACGCGAACGCACGCCACGTGGGGGCGACCACCGCGACAGCGTCCATGGTCGCCATGATGGACCCGAGGCCGGCGGCGAAGGACGTTGCCGGCGTGCCCGCCACCGGCGGCCGAGGGGAGATCCAGGTGTACGAACGTCACGCCCACACGCCTGACGAGGTGCTCGCGCAGCGACGCCGGCCGGCCTGCCGCGTCGAGGACCTCGGATGACGCCTGAGCCGGCCGGCGCCACGTGGGCGGGGAGCCATACCTTCGGCGCCTGCGGCCTCGTCCGCCCCGCGTCCGTCGGGGAGCTCCAGGAGCTGGTCGCGTCGCAGCCGCGCGTGCGTGCGCTCGGCTCGCGACACTCCTTCACCGACCTGGCCGACACGGCGGGGCTGCTGGTCTCGGTGGACGGGCTCGACGGCGATCCTGGGCAGCCGGCGCTCGACGGATCCGTGGTCAGGGTGCCGGCCGGGATGAGGTACGGCGACCTGGCCGTCTGGCTCCAGGCCCGCGGCCGCGCGCTGGCCAACCTCGCCTCGCTGCCCCACATCTCCGTCGCCGGCGCGATCGCCACCGGAACGCACGGATCCGGCGTCGGCAACGGTTCGCTCGCCGCCGCGGTCACCGCGCTCGAGCTCGTCGACGGCCGGGGCGAGCTCGTGCGGCTCACCGCCGGGCCGGGTGGATCGCCCGACTTCGCGGGGGCGGTCGTCGGGCTCGGCGCCCTCGGGATCGTGACCCACCTCGAGCTGCAGACCGAGCCGTCGTACGACGTCGTGCAGGTCGTCCACGAGGGCCTCACCTGGCCGACGCTGGCGGAGCGGGTCGAGGAGATCCTCGCGGTGGCGTACTCGGTCTCGGTGTTCACCCGCTGGGTCGACGAGCCGGACGGCACCGTCGGGCGGGCCTGGGTGAAGTCGCGGTCGGGCTCGCCGGCCGTGCCGGGGGCAACTCCGGCGGACGGTCCGCGGCACGTGATCCCCGGACTGGACCCGTCGCTGACGACGCAGCAGCTCGGCCGGCCCGGGCCCTGGCACGAGCGGCTCCCCCACTTCCGGGGGGGGGGGGGG
>NZ_JBFPJR010000046.1:0-22127 GCF_040838215.1 Nocardioides eburneus
GCCGGGGCCGGGTGGTGTGCGCCGACGCACACCACCCGGCCACACAGGGCGAGGGCCGGACGGGAATCCCGTCCGGCCCTCGCTCCGTCATCTCCGGCGCTCGCCGGCGGGGTTCAGCGGCGCAGCAGCCGGTTGGCGAGGAAGTTCCCCGAGACCTGCACGATCTGCACCATCACCACGAGGATGAGCACACACACCCAGGTCACGGCGGTGTCGTACTGCCGGTAGCCGTAGACCTGCGCGAAATTCCCGATGCCGCCCGCCGCGATCAGGCCGGCCACGGCCGACATGTCGATCACGGCGATGAAGGCGAACGTGTAGCCCAGGATCACCGGCGCGAGCGCCTCGGGGATGAGGACGGTCGCGGCGATCCGCAGCCGCGACGCGCCCATCGACCGGGCCGCCTCGATGACGCCGTTCGGCACGGTGACGAGGTTCTGCTCGACGATCCGGCCGATGCCGAACATCGCGGCCAGCACCAGGGCGAAGATCGCCGCCTTCATCCCGATCCCCGTGCCGACGATCGCCCGGGCGGCAGGCTGGACCGCAGCGATGAAGATGATGAACGGGATCGGCCGGAAGAAGTTCACCAGCACGTTGAGGATCGCCGAGACCACCCGGTTGGCGAAGAGCCCGCCGCGCCGGGTGAGGTAGAGCGCCAGCCCGAGCAGCAGGCCGAGCAGCCCGCCGATCACCATCGTGAAGGCGATCATCACCAGCGTCTCGCCGGTCGCCTGCCAGATGTCGGGCCACAGCTCGCCCAGTCGGGTCGCGAGCACCGTCGGCGCCATCATCGCAGCTCCTTCGTGGGTACGACGGCGCGCACCTCCGCCAGCGCGGCGTCGACGAGCGCGTCCTGGCCGTCGAGCGCGAGCGTCAGGTTGCCGAAGGTCGCGCCCTGGATCTCCTCGATCCCGCCGTAGACGAGCTCGAACGCGACGCCGTGCCGGTGGAGCACGGCGAAGACCTCGGACTGTCGCACGCCGCCGTCGCGGAAGGCGAGCTTCACGAACCGGCCGGTGTGGCGCGTCCGCAGCTCCTCGAGCGCGACCTCGTCCGGCTCGTCGTCCACGACGGTGCCCACGAAGCGGCGCGTCACCGCCTCGCGCGGCGCCGAGAAGACGTCGTACACGGGACCGGACTCGATGATGCGTCCCTTCTCCATGACCGCCACCCGGTCCGCGATGGTCCGGACGACGTCCATCTCGTGGGTGATCGCGATGATGGTCGTGCCGAGCTCCCGGTTGACCCGCTTGAGCAGCTCCAGGACCTCCTGGGTGGTGTCCGGGTCGAGCGCGCTGGTCGCCTCGTCGGCGAGGAGCAGCTTCGGGCTGGTGGCGAGCGCCCGCGCGATGCCGACGCGCTGCTTCTGGCCACCGGAGAGGTGCCGGGGATAGGTGTGCGCCTTGTCGGGGAGGCCGACGAAGTGCAGCAGCTCGGAGATCCGGCGCTGCTGCTCGGCCTTGCCCACGCCGGCGATCTGCAGGGGATAGGCGAGGTTGCCCCAGACCGACCGCGACTCGAGCAGGTTGAACTGCTGGAAGATCATCCCGATGCCGAGCCGCACCTGGCGCAGCCGACGCTCCGGGAGCCCGGTCAACTCGACGCCGTCGACCACGACGGAGCCGCTGGTCGCCGGCTCGAGCGCGTTGACCAGCCGCACGAGCGTCGACTTGCCGGCGCCGGAGTAGCCGACGATCGCCTGGATCTCGCCGGCCGCCACGTCCAGGTCGACGTCGTCCACCGCCGTGACGACGGCAGGACCGGTCCCACCGCGGCGTACGCCCGGAGAGGACCCCGGATAGGACTTGGTGACACCGCGGAGCCGCACCAGCGGCTCCGCGGCGTCACCCGCAGGACTGGACGTCACTGGGCGTCCTCGACCTGCTTCTCGGTCTCGTCGAGCGACTTCTGCAGCTGTGCCTGCGGGATCTTGACGAACTGCGCGGTGTGCCCCGACGCCTCGTCGGCACCCTTCTGGACGGCCGCGCTGTTCTGGTAGATCTCGACCAGCTTCGCATAGGTCGGGTTGTCCTTGTCCTCGGCCCGGACGGCGAAGATGTTGACGTAGGGGAGCGCCTTGGGGTCGCTCGGATCGTCGGTGGCCAGCGCGTCGGAGAACTTCAACCCGGCGTCCTCGACGAAGTCGTTGTTGATGACCGCCGCGGCGACGTCCTTGAGCGAGGTGGGCGTCAGGTCGGCCTTGAGCGCCTTCACCTTCACCTTCGACGCGCTGGTGTCGACGTCCTTGAGCGTCGAGAACGGCGTGCCACCGTCGGTGAGCTTGATCAGCCCCTGGCTCTGCAGCAGGACGAGGCCGCGGGCCTGGTTGGTGTCGTCGTCCGGCACGACCACCGTGTCGCCCGCCTTGATCTGGTCGACGGAGTCGTACGTCGTCGAGTAGAGGCCCAGCGGGTAGGTGGCGGTCGAGCCCAGCGGGACGAGGTCGTCGTGGTTCTTCACGTCGTACGACGCCAGGAAGATGATGTGCTGGAACTGGTTGATGTCGACCTCGCCCTGGCTCAGCGCCGGGTTGGGCTGGTCGTAGTCGGAGAACTTCTTGTACTCCAGGTCGATGCCCTGCTTGCGGGCCTCCTCCTGGTAGGTCTTCCAGTACGGGTCACCGGTGTCGACGATGCCCATCGTGACCTTGGTGAGCTTGGTGCCGTCGGCGGCCTTGTCGTCACCGCCGCGCGTGGTGAAGAAGACCACCAGGCCGACGACGACCACCACCGCGACGACCGCGCCGATGATCGCCGGGAGCTTGGACTTGGGGGCCTCGATGAGCGGGGTGTGCTCCGGGCTCTGGTCGGGCATTGAGGGGTTTCCTTTGCTCGTCTCGTCGGGGGAGCGCCGATCCTAATGTCGTGTAACCCACCCGACGGAATCGACTCCGAGGCGGCTCGGGCGTCGCTCCGGGTCGGTCCGGGCCGACCAGCGCCTCGAACCGGCAACGGCGCCCAGCCTGCCCGACATTCCGCGTGGGTGGTCGACGCGACGAACGTCACGTCCGGCATACTGTCGGTATGACTCGACGAGCCGTCCTCATCACCGGGGCCGCTGCCGGCATCGGCCGCGCCGCCGCACTCCGCTTCGCCCGGGAGGGCTTCCTGGTCGGGGCGTACGACGTCGACGACCGTGGCCTGGCCACACTGGCCACCGAGCTCGGTGACAGCGTGGTGACCGGGCACCTCGACGTCCGGGACGAGGAGGAGTGGACCGAGGCGCTCACCGCCTTCACCGCCGCGAGCGGCGGGCGGCTCGACGTCCTGGTCAACAACGCCGGCATCCTCTGCAGCGGCCGGTTCACCGAGATCCCGCTCGCCGCGCAGCGGCGGGAGGTTGAGGTCAACGTCACCGGTGTCCTCAACGGGTGCTACCTCGCCCATCCCTACCTGCGGGCGACTGAGGGCGCCCACGTGATCAACCTGGCGTCCGCGTCCGCGATCTACGGCCAGCCCGAGTTGGCGACGTACTCCGCGACGAAGTTCGCCGTTCGAGGCCTGACCGAGGCGCTCGACCTCGAGTGGCGTGCGGACGGCATCACGGTCACGGCCCTGTGGCCGCTCTTCGTCGACACCGCCATGACGACCGACGTCGACATCGCGTCCACCCGGAGCCTGGGGATCCGGCTGCGGCCCGAGGACGTCGCCGAGGAGATCCTCCGCGCCGCCACCGGCGGCCACGGCCTGCTCGGCGGGGTCCACCGCGCCGTCGGGCGGCAGGCGCAGGCGATGTTCGCCGCCTCGGGGATCGCGCCGAGCTGGCTGGTGCGCGCGGTCAACCGGCGGCTCGCGACCTAGCTTCCGCGCTGCTAGGCGGTCGCGCGCTGCAGCCGCCGACGGCGGCGCCGGCGGAGCGTGGCCGGCATCGTGAGCACGAGGGCCACGGCGATGCCGATGAGCGCGCCGAGGCCGTTGGCGACCAGGTCGCGCTCATCGGAGACGCGGCCGGGGATGTAGCGCTGGGCATACTCGATCCCGCAGGTCATCGCGAACGACGCGATGGCCGCCGCCCACCAGCCGCCGGCACCGAAGAGCAGCAGCAGGAACATGCCGATCGGCACGAAGAGCCCGATGTTGGCGAGGAACTCCAGCCGGCCGTAGTCGAGCGACTCGGCGTACCCGTGGCGGTGCAGCGCGTCGAGCGCCCGCAGGATGAGGTCCTGCTGGTCGGGGCCGATGGGCTGAGGCGTCAAGGTCAGCCACGCGACGAACAGCAGGTAGCCGCCGGTCACGAGACTGAGGAACGGGTGTCGGTGAAGCATCGCTCCAGTGTGCCGGACCGGTGGTGAGCGGCCTCAGTCGCTGGTGGGTCCGTCCAGCCTGGCCTCCTCGAGGAGAGGCTCGAAGAGCTCGACGGGGTTGCCGGACGGGTCCTCCGCGATGACCTGGCGGGATTTCGCCGCGCAGGCTGCCTCGCCTCGGAGACTGCGAGAATGCCGAGGTGACCGCGAACCGACCTGCGCCGGACGACAACGCCTTCGCACAGCGCCTGCGCGATCTCGAGCGGTTGCGACGCGTGCGGGATCGGATCGACCGGGAGTATGCGCGGCCCCTCGACGTCGAGGCACTGGCCCGCGGCGTCCACATGTCCGCCGGCCACCTGAGCCGTCAGTTCAAGCAGGCGTACGGCGAGTCGCCGTACGCCTATCTGATGACGCGCCGGATCGAGCGCGCCATGGCGCTCCTGCGACGCGGCGACCTGAGCGTCACCGACGTGTGCTTCGAGGTCGGCTGCGCCTCGCTCGGGACGTTCAGCACGCGCTTCACCGAGCTGGTCGGGATGCCACCGAGCGCCTACCGCCGACGCGCCGCCGAGGCCGGGGGAGCGGCCGCCGAGCTGCCGTCCTGCATCGTCAAGCAGGTCGCGCGGCCGGTCAGGAACGGGCGGGTCGGCGACGGATCGATCAGGAATCGAGAAGCGCCCGCCGGCGAGGCCCATCTAGCGTGACGGGCATGGACATCACCCTGCACACCAGCTTCCTGCCGCACACCGATCCCGAGGCCTCGCTGGCGTTCTACCGCGACACGCTCGGCTTCGAGGTCCGCCTCGACGTCGGCGAAGGCGCGATGCGGTGGATCACACTCGGTCCGGTCGGTCAGCCCGACACCAACCTCGTGCTCGAGCCGCCGGCGATGGACCCGGGCCTCAACGACGACGAGCGCCGCATGATCGCCGAGCTGATGGCGAAGGGCAGCTACGCCCGGATCATCCTCGCCACCAAGGACCTCGACGACGCCTTCGAGAAGATCCAGGCCAGCGGTGCCGACGTCATCCAGGAGCCCACCGACCAGCCGTACGGCGTGCGCGACTGTGCCTTCCGCGACCCCGCCGGCAACCACGTCCGCATCAACGAGGTGGCCTGACCGAACCGAGCGCGAGGAGTCCCGATGACCACGGCCGCAGGAGCCGACCGCCACGATCTCATCCGCGTGCAGGGCGCGCGCGAGAACAACCTCAAGGACGTCAGCGTCGAGCTTCCGAAGCGCCGGCTCACCGCCTTCACCGGTGTCTCCGGCTCGGGCAAGAGCTCGCTGGTCTTCGGGACCATCGCCGCCGAGTCGCAACGGATGATCAACGAGACCTACAGCGCCTTCGTGCAGGGGTTCATGCCGACGCTGGCGCGGCCCGAGGTCGACGTGCTCGAGGGGCTCACGACCGCGATCGTCGTGGACCAGGAGCGGATGGGCGCCAACGCCCGCTCGACCGTCGGCACCGCCACCGACGCCAACGCGATGCTGCGGATCCTCTTCAGCCGGCTGGGGGAGCCGCACATCGGCTCGCCCCAGGCCTTCGCGTTCAACGTCCCGACCCGGACCGCCAGCGGTGCGATGACCGTCGACAGGGGCCGGGGCGAGAAGATCGTCGTACGCAAGCAGGTCTACCTCGGCGGGATGTGCCCGCGCTGCGAGGGCATGGGGCAGGTGTCCGACATCGACCTGACCCAGTTGTACGACGACACCAGGTCGCTCGCCGACGGCGCGCTCACCATTCCCGGCTACTCGACCGGCGGGTGGAACTACCGCCTCTACGCGTCCTCGGGGTTCTTCGACCCCGAGAAGCCCATCCGCGACTTCACGAAGAAGGAGCTCGAGGCCTTCCTCTACAAGGAGCCGACGCGGATGAAGATCGAGGGCATCAACATGACCTACGAGGGTCTGGTGCCGCGCATCCAGAAGTCGATGCTCAGCAAGGACGTGGAGGCGATGCAGCCCCACATCCGCGCCTTCGTCGAGCGCGCCGTCGCGTTCGCGGTGTGCCCGGACTGTGGCGGCACCCGGCTCAGCGAGTCGGCGCGCTCCTCGAAAGTCCGGGGCCTCCACATCGGCGAGGCCTGCGCGATGCAGCTCAGCGACCTGGCGGCCTGGCTCCGCGACGTCGACGAGCCCTCCGTCGCGCCGCTCGTGGCGGGGCTCCAGCACCTGCTCGACTCCTTCGACGAGATCGGGCTCGGCTATCTCTCGCTCGACCGGCCGACCGGAACGCTGTCGGGCGGCGAGTCGCAGCGGGTCAAGATGATCCGCCACCTCGGCTCGTCGCTCACCGACGTCACCTATGTCTTCGACGAGCCGACGATCGGGCTCCATCCCCACGACATCCAGCGGATGAACGGCCTCCTCCTGCGGTTGCGCGACAAGGGCAACACCGTGCTCGTCGTCGAGCACAAGCCGGAGACCATCGCCATCGCCGACCACGTCGTCGATCTCGGTCCCGGCGCGGGCGCCGCCGGCGGCGAGGTGGTCTTCGAGGGCACCGTCGACGGGCTACGGGGGAGCGGGACCCTCACCGGGCGTCACCTCGGCGACCGCGCCGCGCTCAAGGACACCGTGCGTACGCCGACCGGCGTGCTGGAGATCCGCGGCGCGACCACCCACAACCTGCGAGACGTCGACGTCGACCTCCCGCTCGGGGTGCTCTGCGTCGTCACTGGCGTGGCCGGCTCGGGCAAGAGCTCCCTCATCCACGGGCCCGTCGCGCGCCGCGAGGGCGTGGTGACGGTCGATCAGAGCGCCATCAAGGGATCGCGGCGCAGCAACCCGGCGACGTACACCGGACTCCTCGACCCGATCCGCAAGGCGTTCGCGAAGGCGAACGGCGTCAAGCCCGGCCTGTTCAGCGCCAACTCCGAGGGGGCCTGCCCGACCTGCAACGGGGCCGGGATGATCTACACCGAGCTGGGCTTCATGGAGACGGTCGCGACGCCGTGCGAGGAGTGCGAGGGGAACCGCTTCCAGGCGGCGGTGCTCGAGCTGACGTTCGGCGGCCGCAACATCGCCGAGGTCCTCGCCATGTCGGTCGACGAGGCCGAGGAGTTCTTCGCCGCAGGCGAGGTGCGTACGCCGGCCGCCCACCGGATCCTCCGCGGGTTGGCGGACGTCGGACTCGGCTACCTCACCCTCGGACAGCCGCTCACCACGCTGTCCGGCGGCGAACGCCAGCGGCTCCGGCTCGCGACACACCTGCAGGAGAAGGGCGGCGTCTACGTCCTCGACGAGCCCACCAGCGGGCTCCACCTCGCCGATGTGCAGCAACTGCTGGGCCTGCTCGACCAGCTGGTGGACTCCGGGAAGTCGGTCATCGTGATCGAGCACCATCAGGCGGTGATGGCGCACGCCGACTGGATCATCGACCTCGGCCCGGGCGCGGGCCACGACGGCGGCAGCATCGTCTTCGAAGGGACGCCGGCCCAGCTCGTCGAGGCGCGATCGACGCTCACCGGGCAGCATCTGGCGGCGTACGTCGCCGGTTGACGCGGCGGCGCGGGGACCCCGACGCCAGCGACCGGACGGGCGTACGCCGGCGCGGGCTCATCTGGCCGACGTATCGACCGGAGGGCGCTGACCCGGGCACGGCGCACCGACCCCGATCGGCACCTGCTGCAACCTGCCGGCGGCGTGGACGACCACGGAGTAGCAGCCGGGCTCGTCCGTCCAGTAGCCGCCGGGATACCAGAGCCAGCCGGAGCGTGACGCCGAGCGGCAGCCCGAGCCCGGCGCGGGTCCGATCGCCGTCGTCGGGACGGCCGGGGCGCCCCAGCCGATGCGCAAGTGCTCGCGAGCATCGTCCGCGACGCTCAGCCGCCACCGCGTGCCGACTCTGACGCCGAGGCCGGCCTTGGCGAAATATGTGAGGACTGGCGACCCGCCGTCCTCGCCGCGGGCCGCCTGCAAGGCCGGCCTCGTCGGCGCAGGGAGCGCCACGCGCCCGAGGACGATGATCCGCTCCGACGATGGTGCGTCGTCGCCGATCGGCTGGCAGCCCAGCGACGCTGTTGACGATTCTGCGCGGGCGGACGAGCCGATGGAGGGGGAGTGGCTTCGTGGCCCGAGCGGACGATCCGATCCTGGCGTGGACGAGCATGCGGCGGCGACCAGACACGTCACGCCTACCCACGCCCGCAGTCTCACCACACCCACACTCATCCACCGCCGCCGTCAGTGCAACGCGCCCGCACGCGACCAAGGCCCGCACCATCGACGTTTTAGGGCTAAAATAATGCCATGGAGCGAGAGTGGCAGCGAGACGAGATCGAGGAGATCATCGCCGACTGGGCGCGCGAGCAGCCCGCGACGGACGTCTCGTCGTCCCGGGTCGTGGTTCCACTCCGGCGCCTGGCAGAGCGTCTCGATGCGGCGCGCACCGAGACGCTCGCTGAGCACGGCCTGGATCAAGGCTCACTGGATGTGCTCGACACGCTGCGTCGCGCCGGCCGGCCTTACCGACTCACCGCCGGTGAGCTCACGCGACGTTGTCGCGTCACGGCTGGCGCGACGACACAGCGCGTCGTACGCCTCGAGAATGCCGGGCTGGTCAGGCGCGTGCGTGAGCAGCCTGACCGACGGACGGTGCACGTCGAGCTGACGCCACGCGGCTCACAGCGGCTCGACGAGGCCTTCGCCGACGTCGTCGCCGCCGACGAGCGCGTCCTGGCGCCATTGAGCGGCACAGACAGGAAGGATCTGGAGCGGACCCTGCGCGCGTGGCTACGCGGCGCACGCCCCCTCTCCGAAGCACTCGGCTAGATCGCCGATAAGCGACATTATGTCAACTTCTGGTCTAGGTGCTGCACCCTCCGCACAAGATGGCGCTGTGTAGCTGTCATCTGGTGGCAGCTACACACCGCCATCGCGCCTTCCAGATCGGGTCACCCTTCCCCGGCTTCTTCGTCTCAGTGCCCGGCACCGAGACCCAACACCGTAGACTCCTGCCATGGTCACCCGGGACTAGGTACGCAGCAGCCCGACGACGTTCGTCGTCGGCACCTTCAGCGTCCCCATCACCCCGCGGCCTGCTGACCGTCCCGTCCCGAAAGACAGTCATGTCCGGCACTGCCGTTGCCGGGAAGTACGCCGACCTGCTTCGACGGCCCGCCGTGGCGCGCACCTTCGTGCCCGCGCTCATCGGTCGACTTGCCTATGGTGTACTCCCGCTCTCGCTCCTCTTCACCGTCCAACACGCAACCGGCTCGTTCTCCACCGCAGCGACCGCGATGGCGCTCAACGGCCTCGCCTCACTCTCGATGCCGGTCAAGTCCCGTGCCATCGACCGCTACGGGCAGCGGCTCATCATCCCGCTGATCACCGCGATCATGGTGGCTGTACTCGTCGCTGCTGCAGCTATGGCGCGCACCCATGTCACGGGCGCGGTCCCGTGGCTGGCAACGGGTCTGGCCGTCGGCTTGGCGAGTCCGCCGCTCGGACCCAGCATGCGAGCACAATGGCGTGCGCTCGTCCCGAAGGAAGCAATCGCGAGCGCGTATTCCCTCGACGCCGTGGGCGAAGAGACGCTCTACCTGGTAGGCCCGATGATCGCCTCCGGGATCTTTGCCGTCGCGCCGGCGTACGCGGCACTCGTCATATGCGTGGGGCTTCTCGGCGTTGGCGCCGCCGGTCTGGCCACGTCCGCGGCCGCTGGCGCGACTCCCAACCTGGGCCAACAGCGCATGGCGCGCGGCCCGCTCCGGCACACCCCGTTCCTGAGATTGCTACTGGTGATGGGGGCCGTCGGCGGAGTCACCGCCACGATCTACACCGTCACGGCGGCCCGAGCACTCGCCGCTGGCCATCCATCTCTGGCCGGCCTCGCGGACGCTGGCGTCGCAGTCGGCTCCGTCACCGGCGGCCTACTCTGGGGCCGTCTCCAGCCGACCTGGTCGGCTGGGCGGAGCCTCTCCCGACTGTTGACGCTGATCGGCACGGCCGCACTGATCGCGAGCGCGGTCAACCCGTACTGGCTGTTCGCCGCTGCCCTCGCAGCGGGTGGCCTCGCGATCTCGCCGATCTACGTCGTCGCCTATCAATCGAGCGACAAGCTCGTCGCCCCAGCCGAGGTCACCGAGGCATCGACCTGGGTCAACACCGTCACCAACCTCGGAATATCGATGGGTGGCGCGGCCTCGGGGTTCCTGGTCAGCCACGGTAACGCCCGCGCGCCCGGGTGGGCCGGCGCCATGCTCGCACTCGCACTCGCGGCCGCGATCGGTCTCGCGAACTATCGGCAGCGGATGCGCGCCGAGACGCCGCACTCGCGGCATCGCCAGTGACCGATTCAGCAAATTGCGTCAGGTTGAGTGAGACAAGCGCATCGACGCAGTCTTACTCAACCTGACGTACGACCGTCGTGGCGCCCGCTCTTACGTCAGATCGGATGAGACAGGACATAGGCATCCCCCGCGACCACGCCCCGACCTATGAAGAAGAATGTGCCCGTGCATCCGCGGTTCGATCTTCGTTCAACGACCGAGAATGACTGGCCGGAGCTTCGCCGCTTCCGCCTTGAGAACGCCGAGGCACACCCGATCTCCTACGGCGCGACGCTCGCAACGACACTGACCTTCGACGAAGAGGCTTGGCGGATACGCGCCCGCCGAGGAGACCAACCCGATGCCGCGTCGTGGGTCGTCGTAGAGGCCGACACAGGCCGCTGGGTCGGCATGATGGCCTGCCAGATCGGCGATGACCACGGCCCCGAGCCTGTCCTCACAGGTGTCTATGTCACCGAAGAGTTTCGGGGCCGTGAGTTCGGCATCGCAGATGCACTGCTTGAGGCCATCCTCGGATGGGCCAGCGCTCGGTCGTCGTGCCTGCGCCTGTGGGTCTATGAGGGCAGCCTGCCGGCGCAACGCTTCTATTCCCGGCACGGTTTCGTCACCACGGGACGCACGAGACCGATGCAGATGGACCCTCCTGGCGGGGACCTCATCGAGATGGCAAGGGCAGTCGAGCCGTGACTAACGTGCTCGTGCTCCGCCCCCCACCGACGTCCAGGTTGTGTACGTCGGGATCTTCGCCCTCGCCAACGGGATCGCCCGCGCGCACTGACCGCATCCATCCGAACCGCATCCATACGAACGGCTCGGATTCACGCCGTCTCGACGGCTCCTCCAGCGAACGTCCGACGTGTCGATCGCGCTCAGCCGATGATCGGCCGCGGCCGGGCGGTGAGATCCCGCTCGTACCACGTGCCGGTCTTCCCTCCGATGTCCGCCGGGTCGGCCGGGCCCACCGGAGTGAAGCCGTTCTTGAGCAGCACCCGGCGTGAGGCGGCGTTCGTCGTGGCGGCGGCCGCCTTGAGCGTGGTGACCCCGTGCCGCGACGCAGCCAGTCGGCACATCTCGTGCACCGCCGCGGTCGCGACTCCCTGCCCCGCGACCTCCTCCGCGACCCGGTATCCCAGGTTCGCGACGCCGTCGCCGACGAACACAAGGTTGAACCGACCCAGGACTCTCCCATCCTCGGCGACGAGCACGTAGTACGCGCCCTCTCCACAGTCCTGCTCCGCCATCCGCGCGCGGTGCTGCTCGGCGAAATGCTCGAAGAACTCATCCCCGCGGTCGGTCACCGACGCGGCGAAGTAGGCGCGGTTCAGGGTCTCGAACGCCAGGATCGCGGCCCCGTGGTCTGCTCGCAGAAGCTGCAACTCCGGCACAGTCGAAGTCTATCGGTCAGCGTTCCAGCACGAGCTGCCAGGCGAACCCGATGCGGTTGTACGGCGCACGGTCGCACAGCTCAACCTCGAGCGCCAGAAGCTCGTCGAAGAACGCCGGATCATGCTTGGCGGCGTTGTCCACCACCAGGTCGTTCGCGATCCGGATGCCGTACAGGTCGACGGTGGTCAGCCGGCGGCGTCCGCCTGAGATCGGACCACCTCGACCTGCGTGAACGTCGGGGCGAACTGATGCTGCTCGGCTCTCTGGGTCACCTGCGGCCTCCTCTCGCACGACACCCACACCGCCTGCGACAGCGGTGGCGACGTACGCGGGCCCCCGATTGGACACCTACCCCACGAACCATCTGGCCCGGCGAACTCCGATCCTCCAACCCGGCGCGTTCACGGGCGGACCGGCGACAATAGTCTGCGACCTGTGAGTCTCACCATCCGTGAAGCAGTCCCGACCGACGTGCCCGCCATCCTTCGTCTCGTCCGGGCCCTGGCCGAGTACGAGCGCGAGCCGGACGCGGTGGAGGCCACGGAGCAGGACTTCGCCGAGGCGCTCTTCCCGGGCGACGGAGCGCCGACGACCCACGCGCTCATCGCCGAGCAGGACGGGCAGGCCATCGGCCTGGCGGTCTGGTTCGTCACGTTCTCGACGTGGACCGGCCGCAACGGCATCTGGCTCGAGGACCTCTTCGTGGACCCGGCCGCCCGCGGCGTCGGCGCCGGCACGGCCCTGTTGCGGCGCCTGGCGGAGATCTGCGTCGAGCGCGATTGGCGGCGGCTCGAGTGGTGCGTACTGACGTGGAACGAACCGTCGATCGCGTTCTACCGCTCGCTCGGCTCCGTGCCGAAGAGCGAGTGGGAGACCCACAGGATCGACGGCGATGCGCTCGTGTCCCTGGCCTCCGGGGTCGCGCGCTCGCCCGGTCCCGTCGAGGCAGGGCACGACCCAGCACCGCGCTGACCAGGCGGGCACTATCCGGACAGCTCCGAGGGAAGCGGACACGTGCGGACGTCCTCGGCAGCCCTCAGCGCGGCGACGACCTCCCGCGCCGGCGACACGTGGACGCGCAACATCGTCACGCTCACCGCGACGCGAGCCGCCGCACGAACCGCCGCTCGACCCGGCCGTCTTCGTCACGAGTCCTGACCTCCTGCGTCGCCACCCACCCCGCGCGCCGGTAGACGTGGAGGGCGCGGTGGTTGTCGTCGATCACCCACAGGTGGAGCGCGTCGGCTCCCCCGGTGCGCGCGACCTCGTCGACGTACGCCAGCAACTGCCCAGACACGCCGCTCCCCCACGCGTCGGGGTCGACGGCGAGATAGAGCACCTCCAGCGCGGCCGCGGCCGGCACCAACAGCGTGAAGCCGACCGCCCCATCACCGCGCCGCGCGAGGTGGAGCGACGCACCGGGGTGCCCGACGCTGCGCGCGATCCCGGGCAGCTTCTCGTCCGTGTCGGCCGGCACGGCCAGCCGGTCGCGCACGGTGACGGCGCGGGCCCAGATGCGCGCCGCCTCGCGCTGCGCCACGGCGCCGTCGTCCCGTGCGATCAGTGTCTCAACGGCCGCCATCTCGACCACCACCGCCGCCGGCGACGTACGCCGCCACCTGCTCGAACACCGAGCAGTCGGCGTCCCACGGGGTGCCGGGGCGCGGCCAATGGATCGCCACGTCGGTGATCCCGAGCTCGGCGTACCGACCGAGCAGGTCCTCGAAGGCGCCGAGCGAGGCGAGCCACGGCTCGGCGGTGAAGCCGGTGAGGAGCACCTTCGCAAGCTCTCCGGGATCCCGCCCTTCGGCCTCGCACACATCGGCCAGGCGTCCCAGGCTGCCGCGGACCCCGTCGAGCCCGGACCCGTCGGGTGCGTACGGGTTGGCGATCCAACCCTGCCCCACGCGGGCAGCGAGCCGCATCCCGCGAGGGCCGTTGGCCGCCACGTAGAACGGCGGGCGCTCCTGGACGAGCCCGTCCGCGATCGTGACCTCGTGGGCCGTCCAGTAGTCACCGCTCACGGAGGCCGGCGACGAGGTCAGCAGGACGTCGAGCTGCGTCGCCCACTCCGCGAACCGGTCGGCACGCTCGCTCGCCGTCCACGCGCGGCCGAGGACGTCCCCATCCGAGGTGTGACCGTCTCCCCCGGCACCGATGCCAAGCGTCAGCCGGCCGCCGGAGATCCGGTCCAGGGAGCGTACGGCGGACGCCGTCGGCACCGGATGACGGAAGTTCGGCGAGGTGACGAGCGTGCCGAGGCCGATCCGCGACGTCAGCGCCGCGGCGGCGGCCAGGCTGGCATACGCGTCGTCCCAGGGCCGGTGGCCGCGCCAGGCGAGATGGTCGTAGACCCAGGCGGTGTGGAAGCCAAGCGCCTCGGCCTCCCGCCACCGCTCCCCCATGGCCGGCCACTCCTCGATCGGCCACATCACGACCCCGACGTTCACGACCCCGTCTGCCATGGCACGAGTGTGGCAGTCCTACGGTCGAGCCATGAACGCTGAGCCCTCGACGCCCTACCTCCGCGTCGACGTCGGACGCCTCGACGCCAACGTCGCTCGGGTCGGCGCGGACGCGGCTGCGGCCGGCGTCGCCCTGCGGCCGCACGCCAAGACCCACAAGTCGCCCGAGATCGCGCGCCGCCAGCTGGCCGCCGGCGCGAGGGGCCTCACGGTCGCGACCATCGGGGAGGCCGAGGTCTTCGCGGAGGCCGGCGTCACCGATCTCTTCGTCGCCCTGCCGCTGTGGCCGGACGCGGACCGGGCCTCGCGACTGCGAGCGCTCGCCGAGACCGTCACCCTGAGTCTCACCGTCGACTCCGCGGCCGGTGCCGCCCACCTGGCGACGTGCCTCGACGGCGCACCCGCGCACGTGCTCGTCGAGGTCGACAGCGGCCACCACCGCAGCGGCGCCGCCCCCGACGAGGTCGGCACGGTCGCCGCCGCCGCGCGCGAGGCCGGCCTGACGGTCACCGGCGCGTTCACCTTCCCCGGGCACAGCTACGCGCCGCAGGCGCGGTCGAGTGCGGCGTACGACGAACGACGTGCCCTCACCCAGGCCGCCGACGTCCTGCGTGCGACCGGTGTCGAGCCCGCCGTCCTCAGCGGCGGCTCGACGCCGTCGCTCGGGGCCGCTCTGGACCGGCCCGCCCCGCTGACCGAGCTCCGCCCCGGTGTCTACGTCTTCGGCGACGCCCAGCAGTGGGAGCTCGGCGCGACGACGCCCGACCGGATCGCGCTCACCTGCCGCGCCACCGTCATCAGCCACGCCGGCGGCCGAGTCGTCCTGGACGCCGGCAGCAAGGCGCTCGGCGCCGACCGGGCGCCGTACGCCACCGGCTTCGGGCGACTCCTCGACGACCCCGACGCGCGAATCGTGCTCCTCTCCGAGCACCACAGCGTCGTCGAGACGACGCGCGTCTATCCGCTCGGCACCATCGTGGACGTCGTCCCCAACCACGTCTGCAACGCGGTCAACCTCGCCGAGGTGCTCTACGCCGATCACCGCCGCCCCGGTGCGCCGCTCGACCCGTGGCCGGTCACGGCGCGCGGACGTTTCTGACATCACGACTCCGACCTCCTCGGGGGCCGCATCGCGAGACGAGTTGACGGGCCGGACGCGCCGCGCCGATAACGTCCCCGACGTGCCCTCGACCCCCCAACCGAACCTCCCCCGCCCCCGTGGTCGTGAAGACCGCAACGCCCTCATCGCCGTCACGGTCTTCCCGCTGGTGGTGATCGTCGCCGGCGCCGCAGGCTTCCTGCTCCCCGACACGTTCGCCCCGGTGACCAAGGACGTGCCCTATCTCCTGGGCGTCGTGATGTTCTGCATGGGCGTCACGCTCACGCCGCCCGACTTCGCCCGGATCGCGCGGCGTCCGTGGGTGGTGCTTCTCGGCCTCGTGGCCCACTACGTGATCATGCCGCTCGCCGGCTGGGCGATCGCGCACGTCCTCGGGCTCTCCCCAGCACTCGCCGTGGGCGTGATCCTCGTCGGCTGCGCGCCCAGCGGCACGGCGTCGAACGTGATGGCCTACCTCGCCAAGGGCGACGTGGCGCTGTCGGTCTCCGTCGCCACGCTGTCGACGCTGCTCGCGCCGGTGCTCACCCCGCTGCTCACCCTCTGGCTCGCCGGCCACTACCTGCACGTACCGGCCGGATCGATGTTCCTCGACATCGTCAAGACCGTGCTGCTCCCGGTCGTCGTCGGCGTCGTCGTCCGACTGGCGGCCTCCCGCTGGGTCGACCGCGCGGCCGCGCTCTTCCCGTGGCTCTCCGTCGTCGCGATCGCCGTGATCGTCGCGGCGGTGATGGGCAACAGCGCGGACGCGTTCCGCACCTCGGGTCTGCTGGTCTTCGTCGCCGTCGTGCTGCACAACGGCTTCGGGCTCCTCCTCGGCTATCTCGCGGGCAAGGCCGCCCGCCTCGATCACCGCGCCCGCCGCGCGCTCGCCTTCGAGGTCGGCATGCAGAACTCCGGCCTTGCCGCGTCGCTCGCGGCCGGGCACTTCGCCGCCATGCCGGCCGCGGCGCTGCCCCCGGCGATCTTCTCGGTGTGGCACAACATTTCCGGCGCGCTGACGGCCGCCGGCCTCACCCGTCAGCCGCTGCCGGACGACGAGCGCGTGCCTGAGCCCGCCGAGCAGGCCTCCGTCGGCGCCTAGCGCCCCGTCACCATGCCCTCATGAGCGACCTGACCACCATCGCCCTGACCCCCGACCTCGTCCGCGGTGCGGCTGAGCTGGAGCGGACCGACCGCGGCCTGCTCCCCCACCGGCTCCCCGCCTGGGCTCGGGCGCAGTGCGCGGACCCGCAGCTGGCGATGGTGGAGACGCAGCCCAGCGGCGTACGCCTGGCGTTCCGGACCGCCGCCACGACCATCGAGCTCGAGGCGCTCCCGACCAAGCGCGTGTACGTCGGCGCGCCGGCGCGCCCCGACGGCGTCTACGACCTCGTGGTGGACGGGCGCCTGGCCGCGCAGGGCAGCATCGCCGGCGGCGACCGGCTCACCGTCGACATGATGGCCGGCACGGCGACCCTCGAACCCGGTGAGCCCGGCACCGTCCGGTTCGCCGGCCTGGCCGACGCTCCCAAGGACGTCGAGCTCTGGCTCCCCTGGGACGAGACGACCGCCTTGGTCGCGCTCCGCACCGACGCGCCGGTGGAGCCCCGTCCGGCCGACGGGCGCCGCCGCTGGATCCACCACGGCAGCTCGATCAGCCACGGCTCCACCGCCGCCAGTCCCACGACGACCTGGCCGGCGCTCGCGGCCGGCCTGGGCGACGTCGAGCTCACCAACCTCGGCCTCGGCGGCAGCGCGCTGCTCGACCCGTTCCTCGCGCGCATCCTGCGCGACACCCCGGCCGACCTGATCAGCCTCAAGCTCGGCATCAACCTGGTCAACACGGACCTGATGCGCCTGCGTGCCCTCGGCCCCGCCGTCCACGGCTACCTCGACACGATCCGTGACGGTCACCCGACGACGCCGCTGCTCATCATCTCGCCGATCCTGTGTCCGATCCACGAGGAGACGCCGGGACCCAGCCTGCCCGATCTCTCCGCCTGGACGGAGGGCCGTCTCTCCTTCCGCGCGGGCGGCGACCCGGCCGAGGTGCCGCACGGCAGGCTGACGCTGACGAGCATCCGCGCCGAGATCGCCCGGATCGTGGCCGAGCGCGCGGAGCACGACCCGCACCTGCACTACCTCGACGGGCGGGACCTCTACGGTGAGGACGACCACGCGCGTCTGCCGCTGCCCGACGCGCTCCACCCCGATGCCGACGCCCACCGCCTCATCGGCGAGCGGTTCGCCGCCCGGGTGTTCGGCGACGGCGGGATCTTCCTCGCCCCGTGACCGGTCCCGCGGGGCCGGCCCGCTGGCGGGCCCCGATGGACACCATGGGGGTTGTCGGCCGGTCCGGCCGCGCAGCCGTGGCGCGCTGTGCCACGCTGGGACCGTGTCAGAAGAGTGGTACGTCGTCGGCCTCTGTGTCGTCTCGGCGCTGGTCCTCGTCGTCGGTGCCTGGTTCGTGCGTCATGAGCTGACCACCCGGACCCAGCCGCCTCCGGCGGCGCTGCTGTGGATCGCCTACCTCGGCGTCGCGGCCGTCGTCGTCTTCGGCGCCGCCCGGACCTCGTGGGTGGTGCTCGGATGACCGCGACGCTCGAGGAGCACGCCGCTCCCTCGCCGACGGTCGTCACCCGCGTCCTCGGCTGGATCGGGCTGGCCGGCCGGGTCTACCTCGGCTACACGTTCATCACCGCCGGCCTCGACAAGTTGCCCCACCACGACACGACCGAGCTCGCCGTGCGCGCCTACCAGCTGCTGCCCTGGCAGTGGGCATCGGCGTACGCCACCGCGTTGCCGGTCGCGGAGCTGCTCCTCGGGATCCTGCTGCTCCTCGGGATCTTCACCCGCTCGGTGGCGGTCCTGCTCGCGCTCGGGCTCTGCTCCTTCCTGGTCGGCATCACCTCGGCGTGGGCGCGCGGGCTCAACATCGACTGCGGCTGCTTCGGCGGCGGCGGCCAGGTCGCCGACCCGCACTACCTCGAGCACGTGCTCCGTGACGTGGGATACCTGGCGATCGCCGTCTACCTGGTCGTCGTACGCCGCACCGCGCTCGCCTGCGGCGACTGGCTGTTCGGCCGGCGGGCCTGAGCGTGCCGGGGAGCGACCCGCAGGCCAGCCGGTCCGCCGTTCTCGTCGCCCAGGCCCGGGCGGTCGCCGACGGGCGGATCGCGGTGGGGCGCTTCAGCGACCCCGTCGCCGTACGCCTGCTCGACGGCGACGAGCGCGCCGGCGTCGCACGGGCCCGGAGCAGCGAGCGGCCCACGACGTTCGCCGACCGGGTGCCCGACGAGATGCTGCGCGCCACTGCCGAGCACATGGCGGTGCGCACCATCGCCGTCGACGAGGCGGTCCGGGCCGCCGGACACCGCCAGCTCGTGCTGCTCGGGGCGGGGCTCGACGCGCGCGCCTGGCGGATGAGCGGTCTGCACGACACGGCCGTCCTCGAGGTCGACCAGCCGGCCTCGCAGGCCGACAAGCGCCGGCGGGTCACCGCCGCCGGAGACCTGCCCCTCGTCGCGGCGCGGCACGCATTCGTCCCGGTCGATCTCGCCCGCACGCCGCTCGCGCCGGCGCTCGCCGCGGCCGGGTTCGACGCGACCGTCCCGACCACGTGGGTCTGGGAGGGCGTCGTCATGTATCTCACCCCGGCGCAGGTCGAGGCCACCCTCGGCCAGGTCACGGCGCTCTCGGCGCCCGGCAGCCTGCTGGCCGTCCACTACACCACCCGCTCGTTGTTGACCCGTGCCGGTCGCGCGCTCTTCCAGGTCGCGGCCCGGCGCGCCGGGGCGGACCCGTTGGCGCACGAGCCGAACCGCTCCGCCTGGAGCCCGGGCCGGATGGGGCGGCTGCTCGCCGCCCACGGCTTCGTCACGAGCGAAGACCGGTCCCTGCTCGACCTGGCCGCTGACCTCGGCCTCGTCCCCGAGCGCACCGGCTCGCTGCGGGCCGGACGGCTCGTGCTGGCGACGCGCACAGGCTGAGCCGGCGTGCCACCTCGGCGGGGTTCTTGTGGTCGGTGCGCGGCCTACCTCGGCTCGCTCAGCCTGGACATCGCCAGGATGACGCTCACCAGAAGGCGCGTACGACGGCGCCGGCCGTCCGTCCCGACGCGGTCGGACCGCGACATCCGTCTCGGGGCGCAGCGTGGCTTCCATCACACGGGAAGCACCCTTCTCCGGGTCTCCGGCCGCGGACAGCCTTGAGTCACCGCCGAGACGAAAGATCGGGAGCACATGACCACCGACGAGACCTGCCGCGACCGCCAGACGACCGCCGCCACCGGCGAAGCCGTCGGCACCGGCACGCCCGACCAGATGCTGCGCAGCATCCTGGAGAACCTCACCTATGAGGTGATGCCGTTCAAGGGCACCGAGGAGAAGGTCACCTCGCTGGTGCCGACCACGACCCGGATCACGGTCACCGCCTCCCCCGGCAAGACGCTCGACGACACGGTCGGCCTCGCCGTACGCCTGACGGAGAAGGGCTACACCGTGGCCCCGCACCTGTCGGCGCGGATGCTGCAGGACCGGTCCCAGCTCAAGGACATCGTGGCCCGGCTCGACGACGCCGGCGTACCGACGCTGTTCGTGGTCGGCGGCGACGCCGAGCAGGCCGGCGAGTTCTACGACGCGCTCGACGTGCTGCGCGCGCTGGACGAGGTCGGTCACCACTTCACCGACATCGGTGTCGGTGGCTACCCCGAGGGCCACGCCGCGATCTCCGACGACCAGCTCTGGAAGGCGCTCGAGGAGAAGTCCCGCTACGCGAACCACATCGCCACGCAGGTCTGCTTCGACGCCGGTACGACGGTCGCCTGGGCCAACGAGGTGCGCCGCCGTGGCATCGACCTCCCGATCCGGGTCGGCATGCCGGGCGCGGTCTCCCGCCAGAAGCTCATGCGCGTCACGGCCAAGATCGGCCTCGGCGACTCCGCCCGCTTCCTGAAGAAGCAGCAGGGCATGCTCTGGAAGTTCTTCACCCCGGGCGGCTACAGCCCGAACAAGCTGATCCGAGGGCTGAAGCCCCACCTCGGCGAGGCGGACACCAACCTGCGGGGCTTCCACATCTTCACGTTCAACGACGTGGAAGGCACCGAGGCGTGGCGGCAGAAGCTGCTCCGCGGCCTCGATCGCTGACGGCCCCGAACACCGTTTCCACCTGAAAGGCAAAGGAAGCAATGACAGCACAGAACCTGCAGGAGCTCCTCGACGAGAAGGGCAACATCGTCGAGCACCTGCGTAGCTCGCAGATCGGGGCCTACATCTACCCCGTCGTCCCCGCCGAGTTCACCAACTGGCGCCGTGAGCAGCGTGCCTGGCGCGAGACCGCGGTGCTGTTCGACCAGTCGCACCACATGGTCAACCTGTTCCTCAAGGGCCCCGACGCCCTCAAGCTGCTGTCGGACACCGGCATCAACAGCGTGGCGAACTTCCCGGTGAACCGGGCCAAGCAGTTCGTGCCGACCACCCCGGCCGGCCACGTCATCGGTGACGGCATCCTCTTCCACGAGGACGAGGACGCGTTCGTCTACGTCGGCCGCAGCCCGGGCGCCAACTGGCTCCAGTACCACGCCGAGACCGGCGGGTACGACGTCGAGGTCACCTACGACGACCGCTCCCCCTCGCGTCCCTACGGCAAGGCCGTGTCGCGCAAGTACTGGCGCTTCCAGATCCAGGGACCGAACGCCTGGCCGGTCATCGAGAAGCTCAACGGTGGACCGCTCGAGCAGGTCAAGTTCTTCCACATGGACTTCATGGAGGTCGGCGGCGAGAAGATCCACACCCTGCGCCACGGCATGGCCGGCGCGCCGGGTCTGGAGATCTGGGGTCCGTACGAGTCCTACGAGAAGGTCCGCAACACCATCCTCGAGGCCGGCGCCGAGTTCGGCCTGGAGCCGGTCGGCTCGCGGGCATACTCCTCCAACACCCTGGAGTCGGGCTGGATCCCCTCCCCGCTCCCGGCGATCTACACCGGCGAGGAGATGCGCGGCTACCGCGAGTGGCTCGGCGCGGACAGCTACGAGGCCGTCAACGCCCTGGCCGGCAGCTACGTCTCCGACAACATCGAGGACTACTACCTCAACCCGTGGGAGCTCGGCTACGGCAACTTCGTGAAGTTCGACCACGACTTCATCGGCGCCGACGCGCTGAAGAAGCTCGACGTGTCGCAGCAGAAGACCAAGGTCACGCTGGCCTGGAACTCCGAGGACGTCACCAAGATCTTCGGTTCCTACTTCACGCCGGAGGGTGAGGACTACCAGTTCTTCGACCTCCCGAACGCCAACTTCGGCTCGTCGAACTACGACTCGGTCCTCGGCCCGGACGGCTCGCACATCGGCTTCTCGATGTTCACCGGCTACAGCGCCAACGAGCGCCGCGCCCTGTCGCTCGCGACCATCGAGCCCGACGTCGAGATCGGCACCGAGGTCAAGGTCGTGTGGGGCGAGCCGAACGGTGGCAGCAAGAAGACCACCGTGCAGCCGCACAAGCAGATCGAGGTCCGGGCCGTCGTCAGCCCGGTCCCCTACTCCGAGACCGCTCGCAAGGAGTACCACGACGGCTGGCGCAGCGCCGGTCGCGCCTGATCCCAGGCTGATCCGGGGGGCCGCGGGTCGCGGCATCGC
>NZ_JBFPJR010000047.1:0-22114 GCF_040838215.1 Nocardioides eburneus
AGGACCTGTGGGAGCGGTCCGCCGCGCTCGTCGCGCTGGTGCTGCTGTCGCCGCTCCTCGGGGTGGTCGCGCTCGCCGTACGCCTGGACTCGCCGGGCCCCGCGTTCTTCCGCCAGGTCCGGGTCGGTCGGCAGGGCCGGCCGTTCACGATGCTGAAGTTCCGCACCATGTGCGCCGACGCCGAGCAGCGGCTCGCGGAGGTCGGGGAGCGCGCCGACCACCCCGACCACGTGCTCTTCAAGCTCGCGCGCGACCCGCGGATCACCCGGGTCGGGCGGGTGCTGCGCCGCTACTCCCTCGACGAGCTGCCGCAGCTGCTCAACGTGGTCCGCGGCGAGATGGCGCTCGTCGGGCCCCGTCCGGCGCTGCCGCGCGAGCTCGAGCAGTACGACGAGGACCCGCTGCGCCGCCTCGCCGTCACCCCCGGGCTGACCGGGCTGTGGCAGGTCTCCGGGCGCTCCGACCTCTCCTGGGAGGACTCGGTCCGGCTCGACCTCGACTACGTCGACAACTGGTCGCTCGGGCTCGACCTCGTCATCCTGCTCCGCACCGTCGGCGCCGTCCTGCGCCACACCGGCGCCTACTGACGGGCGAGTCGCGGGTTGTGACCGGTCCAGTCGCGGGTTGTGACCGGTCGAGTTGGGGGTTGTGACCGGTCGAGTCGTGGGTTGTGGTCCGACTCAGAGCCAGAAGGCGCGACTCGGTACGTCACGAGGCGCGACTCGGCCCGTCGAAAGGCCCGACTCGGCCCGTCACGAGGCGCGACTCGGCCCGTCGCAAGGCACCATTCAACCTCCGAGGAGGCCGGCGCCGAGGAGGTCGTCGGCGGCGCGGCGGACGGCCGCGAAGGGCAGCCCGGCGCGGTCGGCGATGGCCAGGAGGGAGGTGGCGCCGTCGGCGTACGCGAGGGTCCACAGCATCGCCATGACCGCCTCGGAGGCGGACCGGCCCCCGGTGGTGGGGTAGAGGCCGTAGGAGCCGAGCTGCGGCTCGCCGTACGGGCGGAGGTTGGTGTAGGTCGCGTCGTGCTCGAGCACGTCGACGATCTCCTGCAGCGCCTCGAGCGCCTCGACGAGGTGGTCGTCGGTCACGAGGGCGAGGTTGTCGGCGGAGGTGTGGTATTCCGGGTACTCGCCGTGCGGCGTCCGTGACAGCCGGCCGGCGGCGATGTCGAAGCCCAGGGCGTTGAACTGCCGCTCGTCATAGCCGTAGGGGGAGTAGTCGCGCAGCTCGCCGCCGTGCGCGCGCACGACGTGCGCGGCCGCGCGGTCGACGGGCCGGTCGCCGTGCCGGGTGCGCTTGTAGACCAGCGGCCCGGGGCCGCCCAGGCCGGTGAGGACGAGACCGTGGCGCACTCGCGGCCAGACGTCCGGGTTCTGTGCCAGCCAGGTGATCGCGCCGATGGTGCCCGGGGCGAAGACGAAGCGGAACGTGTGCCGTCGCGGCTGCTCGGCGAGCCGGGCGGCCAGCTCGACGGCGACCGTGAGGCCGGCGAGGTTGTCGTTGGCCAGCGAAGGATGGCAGACGTGGCTCGTCACCAGGATCTCCTCGGCGGTCTCCCCGGGGAGCACGAGCTCGCCGTACGTCAGCTCCCCGGGCGCGAGCGTGGTGTCGACGCAGACCTCGAAGGGGCCGTCGCCGAGGGCGTCGTACTGCCGCTGGGAGAGGCAGAATCCCCAGTCGCGGGTGTAGTACGACGTCCGGTAGGGGATCCAGTCGGGATGCTCGGGCAGCGTGTGGAGGTGGGGCTCGAGCTCGGCGCGCGACAGCCGGCCGCGGAACGGCACGCTGTAGCTCACCAGGTGGAGCGTGTGGTCGGCGAGGTCGACGACGGTGCGGCCCGCGCCGTTCCCGCCGTCCCGGCCGACGTCGCGGATCCACGCCGCGCGCACGTTCCACTCCTCCGGCACGGTCCAGTCGTACGCCGGGGTGCCCGACGCGACGGCCCGCACCTGGAGGGGGACGGTCTCACCGAGCACCGCGAGCGTCGCCCGCACGCCGTCGCCGGTGATGCTGCGGCAGATCGGGTAGAGGCGCTCCATCCGCGCCCGCATCCGCTCGGCGAGGTCGCTCATCGGGTCACCCGTGCGCTGTCATTCGGGCCCGTCGCTCAGACGAGCCGGAGGAGTTCGTCGAGCCGGCCGGCGCGCTGGAGGTAGGTGATCCGGTCGAGACGGACGAAGGTGTGCTCGAACTCGGTGGCCGAGAGCCGTCGGTCGCGCATGTCGCGGGCGAGCTCGTCGATGCCGAGCGGCACCGTCCAGGCCGGCGCGTAGGCGGGCAGCAGCCGACCGATCTTGCCGAAGTCGACGCGGTAGTCGCGCTTGTCCGGCGAGGCGCCCTCGGCGAAGGTGACCGGCGCCCCGGTCTTCTCGGCGACGCCCTCGGCGATGGTCCGGATCTGGACCACGTCCTCGTCCCGACCGACGTTGAACGCCTGGTCGTGGACGACGTCGCGGTCGGCCTCCAGCACGGACAGGAAGGCCCGCGAGATGTCCTCGATGTGCACCAGCGGCCGCCAGGGCGAGCCGTCGCTCTGCAGCCGCACCTCGCCGCGCGTGATCGCGGTGCCGGTGAGGTTGTTGACGACGATGTCGGCGCGCAGCCGCGGGCTGGAGCCGTAGGCCGTCGCATTGCGCAGGTACGACGGCGAGAAGTCGTCGTCGGCCAGCTTGCCGATCAACTGCTCGGCGATGACCTTCGACTCGCCGTACGGCGTGACGGGGTTGAACTCGCTCTCCTCGGTGACCGGGGCGTCCCCGGCGGCGCCGTAGAGGCTGCAGGAGGAGGAGAAGAGGTAGCGAGGCACGCCCGCGGCCTTGGCCACCTCGGCGAGGTGGACGGCGCCGTGGGCGTTGACCGCGTAGGTCGCCTCCGGGTTGAGGTGGCCGACCGGGTCGTTGGAGATCGCCGCGAGGTTGACCACCGCGTCGAAGCCCGCCAGGTCGGCGGGCGTCTGGTCGCGGATGTCACCGGTGCGCGACTCGTAGTCGGTCGTGAACGGACCGAAGTCGCAGCCGTCGTACCAGCCCGCGTCCAGGCCGACCACCTCGTGGCCGGCGGCGCGGAGGAACGGGACGAGGACGGCGCCGATGTAGCCGCGGTCGCCGGTGACGAGGACCTTCATGAGCACTCCTGGGTGAGGTCGAGGTCCACGAGGACCTTGTGGGTGTGGTACGCCTCGGCGTAGCGGCTGCGGCACTCCATGCCGCGCACCCGCATGAGGCCGAGGAAGAGCTCGTCATCCCACCAGTCGTGGGCGTGCTGGCTCGGGAAGCTGCGGTTGAGCAGGTCGACCTTCGCCCGCGCGGTCGTGTCGTCGAGCGGGACGTAGTGCGTCGGGGCGGAGACGTCGCCGTCCCACTTCGGGATCTCGTAGTGGAGCACCAGCGCGTCGCGCCACACCGTCGGCACCAGAGTGCCGACCAGCCGGTGGTCCTGGTGGGCGTCATCCGTGCGCGGCGCGAGGACGAGCCCCGGGCGGCATTCACGGGCGAGGCCCTCCAGGGCGTCCTTGACCGCGTTCCAGTGGTCGGGGAGTCGGCCGTCGAGCAACCCGGGGAAGTGCGTCTTCACCGCGGGCAGGATCTCCTCCAGCGCGGCGGTCGACTCGGCCACACGATCGGACGTGCCGGTCAGCACCATCGTGGTCAGCCGCAGGCCGGGGCGGGTGGCGAGCCGCAGCAGCGTGCCGCCGCAGCCGATCTCGATGTCGTCGGGATGGGCGCCGAGGCACAGCACGTCGAGCGGGCCGTCCGGGAGGTGGAGTCCGAGCATGGCAGCACGCTAGGCAAGCACCAGCGCGGGCGGAGCGGTCCGCCGGCGGCGTACCCAACCTTGGGGAGCGGGCCCGACGACCCTGGCTCGCGCGCACACACGACGGGACAGTGCAGGTCATGCGCCCTGCCCGCCGCGCGACCGCGGCCGCTGCTCCGACGGCTGCTGCCGTGCTGGCCCTCGCCGTCCTGGCGGGCTGCGGGCAGTCGGACGACACCGAGCCCGGAGCCGCCCACTCGCCGGCGCCCACGAGCACGGGCAGCACGGGCAGCACGGGCAGCGCCGCCCCCGACGGGCCCACCGGCCTGCCGTCGTACGGCGCCGGCGAGCCCGCCCGGGTCTGCGACTCCACGCTCCTCGACGGCCCGGCGCAGGCGCCGGCGGGCGCCGTCGTCGTGCCTGTCGGCCAGCGGCTCGACGAGGCGGTGGACGCGCATCCCGCAGGGACGACGTACTACCTCACCGCCGGCCGGCACACCCTCGGGACGGGCGCCTACAGCCAGGTGCTGCCCAAGGCGGGCGACTCGTTCGTCGGGGCGCCGGGGGCGGTGCTCGACGGGCTGCGCAGGAACCGCTACGCGTTCGGTGGCCCGGCGGCGGACGTGACGATCCGGACGCTGACGGTGCAGGGCTTCGGCAGCCGGCTGCAGAACCGCGACGAGGGCGTCGTCAACCACGACGCGGCGCCGGGCTGGCAGCTGATCGGCCTGCGCGTGCAGGAGAACGGCGGCGCCGGCGTGATGCTCGGCGACGGCAGCCTCGTCCGCGACAGCTGCCTGGTGCGCAACGGCCAGTACGGCTTCAACGCCTACCGTCCCGACGGGGTCCACGACGTGCGGCTGGAGCACAACGAGATCGCGTTCAACAACACCGCCGACTGGGAGCGCCGGATCGACGGCTGCGGCTGCACCGGCGGCGGGAAGTTCTGGGCGACCCGCGACGCCGTCATCTCGGACAACAACGTGCACGACAACCACGGCGTCGGCCTGTGGGCCGACACGAACAACACCGGGTTCCTCATCGACGGCAACACCTTCGCGCGCAACGACGGCCCGGGGGTGATGTACGAGACCAGCTACAACGCGCGGATCACGCACAACACCTTCACCCGCAACGCGATCACGGTCGGGCACGACGTCGACTTCCCCGAGCCGGCGCTCTACCTGTCGGAGTCGGGCGCCGACCCGCGAGCCGGCGACCGGTACGGCGACTCGCTGCTGGTCTCGGCCAACCGGTTCGTCGACAACTGGTCGGGCGTCGTGCTGTGGGAGAACGCCGACCGCTTCGCGGGCTCCCCGGCCAACACGTCCAGCGGCGCGACGACGCTCGCCGACCCGGACGTGGCGACGGAGGCCGCCTGCGGCACGCCCGCGAAGATCGGCACCGCGCCCTACGTCGACGACTGCCGCTGGAAGACCCAGCACGTGCGCGTCACCGGGAACCGGTTCGAGCTCCACCCCGGCCGCATCCCCGGGTGTGCGTCCTCGGGCGGCTGCGGCTTCGTCGGGCTGTTCTCGCAGTGGGGGACCTATCCCGCCTGGTCGCCGTTCAAGGGCGCCGTCGTCGAGGACGCCGTCACCCTCCACCAGGACAACCGGTTCGGCGACAACAGCTACGTCGGGCCGTGGCGGTTCATGGCGCACGAGCTCGGCCACCCGGTCAGCTGGGCCGCCTGGCGCGCCGCGCCGTACGACCAGGACCACGGGAGCACCGTGCGGAGGTAGCGCTGCTCACCTCGAACGCAACGATGTGACGCCCACCGTGCGCCGAGGCGCACGGTGGGTGTCACATGGTGCTCTCAGCAGGACGCCGGCGAGGGGACGTCGACCGGGATGATCGGGCGACCCTGCTCGACCGGGCGGTCGCGCCACAGCGCCCACGGGGAGACGCCGCGACGGTAGAGGTCCTCGAGCTGCGTGCGCTCCTTCAGCGTGTCCATGGGCGCCCAGAAGCCGTCGTAGGGGACCGCGCGCATCTTCTTGTCGCGGGCGGCCTTGATGCAGCCGTCCATGACGAGGTCGTCGCCCTCCTCGAGGTAGTCGAAGATGCCCTGGCGCAGGACGAAGTAGCCGCCGTTGATGGCGTAGGGCATGTCGGCGGCCGGGATCAGCCCGCGGACGTTGCCGGCCTCGTCCATGTCGACGACGTGGAAGGAGTCCTGCGGCTTGACCGCGAGGAACTGGCCGACGGCGTCGGTCGCCTCGAGCTGGTCGATGAGGTCGTTCATCGGGGCGTCGGTGAGGACGTCGCCGTAGTTGGCGAGGAAGACCTCGTCGCCCTCGAGGTAGGGCCGGACGCGACGCAGGCGCTCGCCGATGGCGGTGTCGATGCCGGTGTCGATGAACGTGATCGTCCAGTCGCTGATGTCGGTGTCCAGCATGGCGACGTGCTCGCCGCCCTTGGTGAGCACGAAGTCGTTGGACGCGGTCTCGCGGTAGGACAGGAAGTAATCCTTGACCGCCTGGGCGCCGTAGCCCAGGCAGAGGACGAACTCCGTGTGCCCGAAGTGGGCGTAGTAGCGCATGATGTGCCACAGCACCGGGCGGGTGCCGATCGGCATCATCGGCTTGGGCAGCGTGCTGTTGTCGGCACGCATCCGCATGCCGAGGCCGCCGCAGAAGAGAACGACCTTCATCGGTGTGCTCCTTCGAGGATCTCGAGGTGCGGCAGCGCGACGACGAGCCGACCACCCCAGTCGTGGACGTAGGACAGCTGCGCGGAGATCTCCTGGCGGAGGTTCCACGGCAGGATCAGGACGTAGTCGGGACGGGCGGCGGCGAGCGCGCTCTCGTCGTGGATCGGGATGTGGGTCCCGGGCAGGAACTTCTCGTGCTTGAGCGGGTTGCGGTCGACGGTGAAGAGCAGCAGGTCGCTGCGGATGCCGCAGTAGTTGAGCAGCGTGTTGCCCTTGCCGGGGGCGCCGTACGCCGCCACCAGGCTGCCCTCGCGGTCGCACTGGATCAGGAAGTCGACGAGCGCGTTGCGGACCTGCTCGACGCTGCGGCTGAAGCCGGCGTGACCGGCCAGCGAGTGCAGCCCGGCGCGCGCCTCCTCGGCCAGGACCCGGGCGACGTTCGCGCTCGGCGCCTCGGCGCCCGCGGCCACCCGCTCGGTCGGGACCGACCAGGTGCGCAGCGAGCCGCCGTGGGAGGCGAGCTCGTCGACGTCGACCACCGTCAGGCCGGCGGCCGCGAGGACGCGCTGGGTGGTGAGCAGGCTCAGGTAGGAGTAGTGCTCGTGGTAGATCGTGTCGAACTCGTTGCCCTCGATCAGCCGCAGCAGGTGCGGGATCTCGATGGACACGACGCCGTCGTCGGCGACCAGCGCACGCAGGCCCTTGGCGAAGTCGACGATGTCCGGCACGTGCGCGAAGACGTTGTTGGCGACCACGAGGTCGGCGCTGCCGTAGGTCTCCGCGATCTTGGTCCCGGTCTCCTCGCCGAGGAACATCACCTCGGTGTCGATGCCCTTCGCGACCGCCGCGGCGGCGACGTTGGCGGCCGGCTCGATGCCGAGCGAGCGGATCCCGCGCGCCACGGTGTGCTGCAGGAGGTAGCCGTCGTTGCTCGCCACCTCCACGACGAACGCGTCCTTCGTCAGGCCGCGCTTGGCGATCGCGCGCTCCACGAAGTCCGCGGCGTGCTTGACCCAGGAGTCGGAGTAGGAGCTGAAGTAGGCATAGTCGCTGAAGATGTCCTCGGCCGGGATGTAGCTCGGCAGCTGCACGAGCAGACACTCCGGACACACCCGCACGTGCAGCGGGTAGAACGTCTCACCCTGGTCGAGCTGGTCCGCCGCGAGGTAGCTCTCGCACGGCGGCGACATGCCCAGGTCGACGAAGGTGTGGGTCAGCTCGGCGCCGCACAGGCGGCAGAGCGGATATGACATGGGTCCCCCCTCGGAAGATCTGACGGCATGACCTTCACGGGCGTACGACGGCGGCCGGGGCGCCTCGGGACCCTTTTGCCTCATTTGAGGGACCGGCGTCGGGAGCGGGGCGGCAGCCAGGTGACCACCGATATGAGGGATATCCGTGGCCGAGCGCCCTCGCGGGCGACCGGGCGCGCGACGGTCGAGACATGCATGTCGCCACCACCGCCATCCCCGGGCTGCTGACCTTCACGCCGGAGCCGCACCACGACGTCCGTGGCTTCTTCAGCCGCACCTTCGACGCCGACGTCGCCCGGGCCGTGGGGGTGGTGCCGGAGCGGTTCTGCCAGGACAGCCTCTCCCGCTCCGCGAAGGGCGTCATCCGGGGGCTGCACCTGCGGACCGGCCGCGGGGAGGCGAAGCTCGTGCGCTGTTCCTCCGGCGCGGTGTTCGACGTCGTCGTCGACCTGCGACCCGGCTCGCCGGCGTACCGGACCTGGGTCAGCTTCGAGCTCTCCGGCGACCGGCAGAACTCGATCTTCGTGCCGCCGGGCTGCGCCCACGGGTTCCAGGCGCTGACCGAGCCCGCCGACACGTCGTACCGCATCGACCGTCCGCACGACCCGAGCGAGGACCTGACGATCGCGTACGACGACCCCGAGCTCGCCATCGGGTGGCCGCTGCCGGTCGGGGCGATGTCGGACAACGACTGCGCGGCGCGCCCGCTCGCGGAGCTGGAGGACCAGCTCGGCCGGGTGCTGGCGGCGGCGGGCTGAGCCGGACCGGATGACCCGGGCGCGGCTGCTCGGCGCCGTCGGCGCCGTGGACGTCCTGCTGGGGCTGACCCTGGTCGTGGCCACCGGGCGGCTGGACCCGGTCGACCGGCGGATCCTCGACATCGTCGACCCCGACCTGGTCTGGGGTACGCCGCAGCGGCTGTGCGACGTCGTCGTCGAGCTGCTGCAGCCCGCGGTGACGGCGACGGCGCTCCTGCTCGTCGCAGCGATCGCCTCCCGGCACGCGCGCAGCACCGGCCCCCTCGTCGGGGCGCTCATGGTGGTCGCCGCGGTGGCGCTGCCGCTGCTCGTCGTCAAGGTCCTGGTGGACCGAGCGCCGATCAGCGGCAGCGGCACCAGCTTCCCGTCGGGGCACGAGGCGAGCCTGGTCGCCTACCTCGGCACGATCGCGCGCACCCGCCCGCCGCGCCTGCGTCGGGCCGCGGTCTGGGGGACCGCGGCCCTCGCCGTCGTCATGGCGGTCGCACTGGTCGTCACCGGCACCCACTGGGCCAGCGACGTCATCGGGGGAGCGGCACTGGGTGCTGCGGTGCTGCTGGCTCCGACGAGCGCGCGGTGGCCTGTTCGGCCGGCGGCCGGTCGAGCCGGTCGAGCCGGTCGAGGAGGTCGGGCCGGGGGCGGGCGGTCGCGGCGACGCCGTACACGATGGAGTACGGCGGGACGTCCTTCGTGACGACCGAGTTGGCGCCGACCAGGCTGCCCCGGCCGATGCGGACGCCGGAGCCGACGAACACGTTGACGCCGAGCCAGACGTGGTCCTCGATCACCGTCGGGCCCTTGACCCGCATGCCCTGGTCGAGCGACGGCTTGTCGGGGTCGCTGACGACGTGGTCGGCGTCGGTGATGTAGCAGCCCTGGCCGATGATCGTGTGGTCGCCGATGACGACCAGCTCGTGGGCGCCGACGGTGACGTTGCGGTTCATGCCCACGCCGGCGCCGAGGAGGATGCGGGCCCCCTCGTTGCCGCGGACCGTGACCTGTCCGTCGAAGATGCAGCCGCGACCGACCTGGAGGCGGCCCTGGCGCAGCATCTGCAGTGCGTTGCCCTGCAGCGCATAGCGCATCGAGCAGCCGCGCCGGAGCATCGCCCAGTGCAGCCGCAGCTTGCGCCACGGCAGCTGGTCCTTGTGGCGCAGCTTGTGATGGACGAGCCAGCGGGCCGTCTGCCGGGCCGGCCAGCCGGTCGAGCCGGCGGTCGCGATCGCGGCGTAGGCGTCGATCTCGCGGGGGGTGGTGTTCATACGGTTCATCGGGGGCCTCCCGAGCTCTCATGGAGCGCTCCGGTGAGTCGCTCCGCCTGGTCGTCCAGCGCCTCCTCGAGGCGCCGGCACGTCTCCTTCATGTGCTGCTCGTCCGCCTCGGCGACCACGCGCTCGAGCTGCGCCAGCAGCAGCTGCGGGTCCACGGCGTCGAGCCGCTGGCTCGCTCCGCCGAGTCCGAAGAGGGCGAGCAGGTCGGCGGCCTTGGGGGCATAGCCGAGCGCCACCGTCGGGCGCGTGGTCTTGAGCGCGGCGACCAGGGTGTGGAAGCGCGCGGCGACCACCACCTCCGCCTGCGCGGTCTCGACCATGACGCCGGCGAGCGTCGTCGCGGGGCTCACCACCGCGCCCGGCGCCGCGGCGGCGACCCGCTCGGCGACCGGGCGGTCGGCGTCGTCGCCGGTGACGAGGGTGACGGTCCGGCCCTGGGCGAGCAGGGCGCGGCAGGTCGTCGCCATCGCCTCCTCGAACCGGGCGAGCACCGCCGGTCCCCGGTCCGGCGTGTCCGGGCCGCCGTAGTAGGCCATCACGCCGACCACGACGTGACCGGGACGCACCGGGCCGGTCCCCGGCGTCGGCAGGCCGAAGACCAGGTCGGCGGCGACGTCCACCCGGCGTCGTACGCCCAAGCGGCGGATCGCCTGCCGGGAGCGTTCGTCGCGCACGCTGACCTGCGCCGCGAGGCGGGCCGTCCAGCGATGGAGGACGCGGGTGAGCGGGTCCGTCGCGACCTCGGCGCCGATGTCGAGGAGGACCAGCGGGCGGCGGCGCAGCCGGCAGCTCACCGCCACGACGAGGAGCCAGTAGGGCAGCCCCCAGGGCGGCAGCCCGAGCCCGGACTCGAGCGTGCCGGAACCGGGGACGACCACGGCATCGGTGCGTCCGACGGCGCGCCACAGGCGGGGGACGTCGAGGAGCCGGCCGGCCGCCTTGAGCGCGGTCACGCGCAGGCTGCCCGAGGCGAGGTCGCGCCGGTAGGTCATGATCCGGGTCGCCGGGATGCCGTGGTCGCGGGTCACCGCCTCCGGGTCGACGCAGAGCGCCGAGAGGGCCACCGGGCGGTCGGGCGGCTGCGCCTGCGCCCAGCGCCGCAGTGCGACCAGCGAGGCCTCGTTGCCCTGGTTGCCGATGCCGAGGTAGCCGAATGCCGTCACCCGGATCGCCTCGCGGGTCGGCAGGTCGCGGGCGCGGACGGCGGGGTCGACGCTGGCCGCGGCACGGGCATGCCGCCGGCCGGGGACGAGGCGGGAGGCGAACCAGCCGGCGAGGGCGCGCAGGCACCGGAGCCGCTCGAGCCGGCCGAGGGGGGCGTCGTGGATCGCGAGGAGATAGGCGGCGACGTACTCCAGGTAGAGGCGGAGCATCGGGTGCCGCAGCCGGCTCCGGCGGCGCGGGTCGAGGCCCGCGGCCCGGGCCCGGCGGTCGGGGCTGCGCTCACCGCGGCCGGGGTGGTCGCGGCGGTGGTAGAGCACCTCCGGGTCGTGGTGGAACGGCCCGTGCAGCGCGAGGGCGGCGACCATGACCCGGTCGGCGTGGTGGTAGCCGCCCAGCGGCCGGATCGCGCGGAAGACCTCGGTCCGGCCGACGGCATAGAAGTCGTTCCCGCCCTGCTCGTGGAGGAGACTGCGGAACCGGTCCGAGGCGCGCGGCGCCGAGGTGTCGAGGAGGTAGGCCGGCACGGCGATGACCGCCCCGGTCTCGTCGATGAAGCCGTCGGCCGAGTGCGCCAGCGCCAGCGCGGGGTCCGCCTCGAGGGCCTCGACACAGCGCGCGAAGAGCGTGGGCGCGTAGCGGTCGTCGTCGGAGGCGTAGGCGAACCACCGGCCGCGGGCCAGCGCCAGGACGGCGTTGTGGTTGCCGGCGGCGCCGAGGTTCACCGGCTGGTGCACGTAGCGCACGCGCGGGTCGCGGGCGGCGTACGCCCGGGCGATCTCGCCGGTCCGGTCGGTCGAGGCGTTGTCGGAGACGATCACCTCGAGGTCGGTGAAGGTCTGCGCGAGCAGGTCGTCGAGGGCCTGGGCGAGGAAGCGCTCGCCGTTGTAGGTCGGCAGGCCGATGCTCAGGGCAGGCGTGGAAGTGGTGGTCACGGCAGTGCTCCCGCGGGCTCGAGGGCGGTGGGTACGGCGGCGGTGTGCTCGCGCAGCCCGCGCCGGAGCTGCCACCACCAGATGACGACGCCGATCCCGGCGCCGAGGGCGTAGCCCCAGGCCGACCCCTTCGCGTCGCCGACGAGCGCGCCGAGGCCGCCGCCGACGACGTAGAGCGCGGAGCCGGTGAGCTGCGCGGGGAGGCTGCGCCGGCTCAGGCCCATGGCGCGCAGGCCGGTGGTGGCGACGCCGGAGAGGCAGCCGAGGCAGACCGCGATGGTCGCGGGCAGCACGAGCGGGTCGACGGCGTGCCAGATGTCGCCGAGGAGCGCCTGGCCGACGCCGAGGGGGAGGACGACGAGCATCGCCGTGCCCCACAGGGCGGCGAGCGCCGCCTGGACGCCGCCGAGCGCGAGCAGGAACCGGGTCGTCCGCGCCGGCTGCTGCTTGAGGACGTGCGAGGCCTCCGGCACCGCGACCTGCGCGATGCCCATGAGGACGACGAGGAAGGGCCCCATCAGGATCTCCGCGGCGCGGATCTGGCCGACGGAGACGACCCCCGCCGCGAGGCCGACGCAGACCAGCCGCAGCTGGCGGGAGGAGCCGACGGCGAGGTTCTCGATGAGGTAGCGCCCACCGAGGTGGAGGTGGTCGACCAGCCAGCCGCGGACCGCGCTCGGCCGCGGCCGCACCCGGGCGAACGCCATGCCGGTCAGCGCCGAGATCGCGGCCGAGGCGCCGAACATGGCGAGGCAGGCCGCGTCGCTCTCCCAGCCCAGTCCGACGAGCCCGACGAGACCGCCGATGAGCAGGACGGTCCACAGCAGGTCGAGGACGAGCGCCCGGTCGCCCCGGCCGATGGCGAAGAACGCGAAGCGCCAGGCGTCCTGGAGCATGAGCAGCGGCAGGCCCGCGCCGAGGACGAGGAAGCCGGTCCCGAGCGGACCGGGCAGCGCGAGGCCGGCGACCGCGCAGAGGAGGCCGGCGGCGACGCCGACCGCGACCGCGGTGGCCGTCGCGGCGGCCACGGCCGGTCGCCAGGCCTCCCGCGAGGCGTTGCTGAAGCGCACCATCAGGGTGTCGGTGGCCAGGCCGCGGGAGGCGTTCAGCACGACGGCGTACGTCACGAAGGCGAGGCTGAAGACACCGAAGTCGTGCGGGCCCAGCTCCCGGGCGACGACGAGGCTGACCGCGAAGTTGCTGATGCTGGAGACGGCCTGGTCGGCCACGCCCCACCCGAGTCGTCGAGCCAGGTGGAGACTCATGACAGCCCACCTCCGGTGGCGTGCAGGCGTACGGCGGCGTCGTACGCCGCCACGAGCTCGTCGAGGTGGGCGGCGGGCGCGAACCTCTTGACGTGCGTGGTCCGGCCACGTCGGCCGAGGGCGGCGTAGCGCTCGGGCTCGCGGTCGACATCAGCGAGGACCCGGGCGAGGTCGTGGTGGTCGCCGGCGGTGTAGAGCGTGCCGTCGACGCCGTCGGTGACGATCTCGGGGAAGGAGCCGCGGGCGGGCGCGATCGGTGCGACACCGGTCGCCATCGCCTCGATGGCGACCAGGCCGAAGGTCTCCTCCCACTGCGACGGCACGAGAGCGGCGCGGGCGTGCGCGAGCAGGGCGAGCGCCTCGCGCCCGGAGACGTTGCCGAGGACGTCGACCGAGTCGTGCCGCCGGGCCCAGCGCCGGACGGCGTCCTCGAGCGGCCCGCCGCCGGCGATGACGAGGCGCAGCGGCGAGACGGGGTGGACGGCCCGGAACGCGTCCCAGGCGTGCATGAGGAAGCGCGCGCCCTTCGCGGCGTCGAGGCGGCTGAGGCTGACGACGGTGTGGGTGCGCCGCTCGGCCGCGACCGGCGGCTCGGCGGGGGTGGGGACGAAGTTTGGCACCACCCGGATGCGGTCGGCCGGCAGACCCAGCCCGGCGAGCAGGTCCCGCTGCGACGCCGAGATGCAGAGGTAGGCCGCCACGGCGCTGCGCCAGAGCGTGCGGTTCGCCCGCAGACCGGCGGCCACGGGCAGCGTCGCGGCGCGCGAGCCGCGGTAGCAGCCGTGCCGGAGGGCGGGCGCCACCGCGCCGTCGGCGCACGCGTGGCAGGGCCGCCCGTCGCGGAAGAAGTCGCCCGAGGCGCAGAGCAGCTTGTAGTTGTGCAGCGTCGCGACCACGGGCACGCCGGCGTCGCGGCAGGCGACCAGCACCGAGGGGCTGAGCAGCGGGAAGGTGTTGTGCACGTGGACGACGTCGGGACGGTCGCCGGCCAGGAGGGCGGCCAGCTCCCGTCGTACCGCCGGGTCGTGGATGCTGGTGACCGACAGCGCCGCCCGGCGGGCGAGCGGCCAGCCGGCGATCGCGTCGCTGTGCCGCTCGAAGGAGGCGACCTTGTGGCCCGCCTCGCGGAGCAGGGCGGCCTCCCGGTCGACCACCTGGTTCTCGCCACTGGGCGCCCCGGAGCGATAGCGGCCGTGGACCTGCAGGATCCTCATGAGGCACCTCCGGTGCGAGGAGCGCTGCTGAGCAGCGCGGCGGCGACGACGAGGTCGAGCAGGTACGACGACGGCGCCGACAGACCGGTCTCGGTGATCGACGAGATCAGCACGTAGACGACCAGGAACGCCCCGATCGCCCGCTGCGGACCGCGCACCCGGACGGCGACCATGAGCAGCAGGACGAGCAGGAACGCCGCCTCGACCATGAGGCCGAACCAGCCGCCGTCGAGGTAGGTCGCCACCCAGTTGCTGTCGATCGGGAGACCGTTGAACGACATGTTCGACATCCCGGAGCCGAACAGGTCATGGCCCAGCGAGCGCTGCTGGGCGAAGACCATGTCCCAGACCTTCGTGCGCCCGGTGAGCTGGCCGACGTTCTGCGTCGTCTGGCCGCGCAGCAGCCAGTGGGTCACCTGGGAGGCGAAGACGGTCGCGGCCAGGAGACCGACGAGCGCGCCGGTCGCCGAGACCCGGCGTACGCGGGCCTGGGAGAGGAAGAGCGTCGCGCCGGCGACGAGCAGCGCGACGAGGAGCGCCAGCAGGGCGGTCCTGGTGTGGCTGAGGAGCAGCACCGGGGCCGCGACGAGCACGGTGAGGAGCGCGCCGCGCGTCGGCACCAACCGGCAGGCCCAGCCGATGACGGTGACGCCGAGCAGCACCGCCGCGTAGTGGCCGACCTGGGTGGCCGGGATCGGCCAGATCACCCCCGCGAGGCGCCCGTCGAACGAGCGCGCCGTCCCCGGAGCGACCGCCAGGCCGAGCACCACGCTGCCCACCAGGATCCGCAGGACCGCGAGGTGGCTGCGCAGGATCGTGAGGTCACGCCGGCCGAACCACGGCGAGAGCAGCCAGAGCACCGCCACGAACGTCGCGAACCGGGCCGCGCGGAAGACCGCACCGGTGACGTACGTCGCGTGGAAGCCGGCCGCCAGCCCGGCGATGGGCAGCAGCGAGACCAGCACCAGGAAGAAGCTGCTCCGCAGGAGCCCCCGGTGGTTGGCCAGCAGCGCGAAGCCGAGCGCCGCCAGCAGGGCGCCCTGGTTGACCACCTGCGCCGCGGTCCGCGGGATCGGCAGCACCGTGGTCGCGCCCAGGAAGGGCAGGACGTTGAGCACGAGCATGCCCCAGGCGAGGACCACGAAGAGCGGCAGTCGCTTCGCGCGTACGCCGCCGGCGGCCGTCCGCGGCAGCACCCGGTCGAGCAGCCAGCGGCTGACGTCGGCCGGGCGCCGCGCAGGGACGAGCGTGCTCACGGCTGCTCCACCGGTGCGGGCACGAGCGGGTCGGCGCAGTGCGGCGCGGGCAGCGCGGCCGGGTCGGGCACCGCGCCGGCCACCACGTCGGAGTGCCGGCCCACGGTCTCACCGTCGTCCGCGGCGGACGCCGGGGTCGCGCCCTCGGCGGCGCGCCGGCCGGCGCTCTCGTCGCTCCGGTCGGCGTCGGCCAGCAGCGTCGCCGCCAACTCGATCCCGGCCGCGCTCAGGAGGTCGGCGGCGGAGCGGAGCCGCTCGGCGCTCGTGCTGCCGGCGGTGAGCAGCACGACCGCGCGGTCGGTCCAGGTCGCGAGCTCGTCGACGCCCGCACCGAGCTCCAGGCGCCCGACGACGAGGACGGTGCCGCTCGACAGGGCCTCGTCCCAGCCCTCCGGCGCGGTGGGCCCACCCGGCTGCCCGGGCTGCCCCGCTGGCCGGAGCCGGTCGGGCTGCTCGGGGTCGAGCGGTCCCCAGGCGAGCGCCCAGTCGGGGCGGTGGACGCGGGCCGCGACCCCGGTGAGCAGGTGACCGAGACGGCCGCGCGGCGTCAGGTCGACGACCAGGACCCGCTGACCGGCCTCGACGAGCGCGCGGACCGCGGTGACGGCGACCGCGTCGACCGTGCGGGCCGCGCGCCGGTCGCCGGCGAGCGTCAGCAGCGCCAGCGGCCGGCGCGGACCGGGGCGGCCGAGCCCCGCGACGACGCCGCGGGCCAGGGTGTCGACGCCGCGCCGACGGAGCGCCGGTCGGAGTGCCGAGGGCCGCTCGGCGGCGTACGTCACGGGTGCGTCGAGGGCGAGCGCGATCTCCTCGCGTCGGCGCAGCCGGGTCGTGGTGAGCGCCTGGACCAGCACGATCCCGAGGCCGAGCGCCCCGCCGACGACGAGGCCGGAGATCGCGCTGAGGATGACCCGCTTGGGTGCCGAGACCGGGACGATGTCGGCCGGGTCGACGACGCTGCTGGCGGTGACGACCGCGTCGATCGACGTGGTCGTGTCCTCGATCTGCTGCTGCAGGGTGTCGACCTGGGCCTGGTCCTGGCTGCGCTGGGTGAGGACCGTCTCGGCGACCCGCTGCTGCTGCGGCGACTTCCCGGAGCTGAGCGACGCGTACTGATGGGTGAGCGTCGTCATCTCGCTCTTCAGCTTCTGGATCCGCTGCTCGTAGCCGGCGACGAGGGCCTCCGACTCCGCACGCAGCATCGCGCCGCGATAGCTCAAGAAGGCCTGGCCCACGACCTGCGCCCGCGTGATCGCGGTCGTCTCGTCCGGACCGGTGATCCGGATGCGCAGGATCGTCGGGGTGATGATCGTCGCGGAGATCGCCTGGCTGAGCGCGGTCGGAGTCATGTCGAGCTTCGCGGCGGCGCGGTCGGCGACCTCGCGGGTCCGCAGGATGCTCAGGTCGGTCTGCATCGCCGAGGACGGGTCCTGCCCCTCGGGGTGGCTCAGGATGAGCGTCGTGTCCGCGACCGGGTCGGCGGGGACGGCGACGGCGTACGCGCCACCCAGCGCCAGGCCCGCCGCGGCGAGCCCGAGCCAGGTCCGCCGGCGTCGGCGCAGGGCGTTGCGGAGGTAGACCAGGCTCGCGAAGACCGGCGTCGACTGGGTCTCGTCCACGGCAGCGGCGTCGTCCAGGCGCCAGCTCATCGGGCCGCTCATCGCACACCGTTCCGGTGTGCGGTGCCGATGGTCAGCGGGGAGATCCCGGTGAGCCGCGTCGGCAGGGCGGGCTGGTCGGTGCGCTCGTGCTGGTGCAGCCGGCCGGTGGTGCGGTCGAGCTGGTCGGGGTCGACGACGACGACACCCACGATGGTGGCTTTGGCGTCGTCGGCGGCGATCGCCGCCCGCGCGAGCTCGTCCGCCGTGGCCGCGCCGGCCGAGAGGACCAGGACGACCGCGTCGGGTGGTGGCCCGGGTGGCACGGCCGTGGCGTCGGGGCTGCCCGCGGCGTCGGTCGCGCCCGGCCCGACCAGCGTCGGCGCCTTCCGGTCGAGGACGGTGAGCGTCACGTCGAGGTCGGCGGGGTCGCCTCCGCTCCCGACCCGGAGCCCGGGCCGCGGCTCGGCGCCGTCCGCCTGCCGCAGCGCCGCCCAGAGCGCGGTCGCGGAGGGCTGGCGCCGGCCGGGGACCAGCCGGGTGTGGAGACCGGTGCCGGCGGCGTACGACGCCGTCTGGATCGCGACGGCGAGCCCGGCGGTGTCGTCGTCGAGCGTGAGCATCGTGAGCCGCGTCGGCCGGGGAGTGGTCTCGCTGCCGTCCAGGGCGCGCCGCAGCACCTGGCGGATGGCCCACGCGTCGGTGGCGCCGGGCTTGTAGCCGCTCAGCAGCCCGGTCCAGCCGGTGACCGTGTGCGGCACCCGGCTGCGGATGGTGGCGACCACCGTGCTCCCGCACGCGTCCGCGATCGCGTCACGCATGCGCAGCCGCTTGTCGCGGCCGGCCAGCAGCATGAGCAGCAGGACGAGGACGAGGACGAAGCCGCCGGCGCCGGCGAGACCGTAGATCGCGCCCTTGCGGACCGGGTCCGGCGGGCTGGCGTCGGTGGCCGGCTGGATGATGCGCGCCCCGCTGCTGGAGCCCTCGCCGCCGGCGTACGCCGTCAGGCCCTGCTCCTCCTCGGCGATGCTGTCGAGACGACCGGCCAGGTCGGACATCTGGCCCGTGAGCGTCGCCTGGACCGTCTCGTCGGCGGCGCGCTGGGCGCCGGTCTCGGTCTTGATCCGGGCGTGGGTCGTCTTGTATTCCGCGGCGACCCGGGAGAGCGTCTCGTTGAGGGTCTTCTTGCGGTTCTCCAGCGACTCGCGGTGCGCGGCGCTCAGCGAGCTGCCCGACTCCTGGACGTAGTCGACCTCGGCCTTCGCCGCGGCCTGGGCGATCGACTTCGCGAGGTCGGCGTCGCCGGTCGTGACGGTGTACTCCACCACGTCCTGGCTCGGCGCGCTCACGCTCACGTAGGAGTCGAGCCGCTCGCGGGACATCGGCGGGTCCAGCGCCTTGGCTGCGGCGCCGAGCACGAGGTCGCTCGAGGCGATCTTGACCTCGGTCGCCGGGTCCCGGTTGGCCAGCTGCCCGCTGACCTCGAGCTGCGGCAGCAGCACCTGGCTCGTGCTCGTGTACGTCGGCGCCTGCAGCGTCGAGAGCGTCACGCCGACCGCTGCTCCGAGCAGTGCGGTCCCGGCGAGTGCCAGGCGGTGGCGCCGCAGCGCGCCGAGCCCCTGGTGGAGGTCGAGCAGCTGTTCAGCCATGGATGGATCCCCCCTCGGTGGTGTGCCGGCCCCGGGACCGGCGTGGCAACGGCACGTCGGCGTTCCCCGCCGGGACGGCGAGGAACGTCAGGGCCGTGGTGATCTCACGGGCCTCGGTGATCAGACCGGACCCGGTGAGGACAGTGGTCGGCACCTTCGTGCCGAAGCGCGGCGAGTACCACCCGAGGACCGGGTCGGTCTCGCCACGGTGGGTCGACCAGGAGAGCCCCGGGTCGAGCCGGAGCGTCGCGCGCCCGCGCGGCCAGACCAGGACGGCCAGGTCCAGACCCGGCCCGCCGCCCAGCGTGACGCGCACCAGCGGGCCGAGGTGGAGCATCACCCGGACCCGGTGCGGGCGGCCGTCGCGCGGCGTCAGCAGGTCGACGATGCGGACGCGCTCCTCCTCGGCGACCAGCGTGACCATCCGGTCGTGGCGTACGCCGGTGTACCCGTCGTGGTGGGCGACCCAGGTGCGCAGCCGGGGGCCGTCGTCGGCGCCGTGCTCGAGGAGCGCGTCGACCTCCGCGTGGGCGGACCGGGTCCACAGGAACGGGCCACCGGAGACGGACTGGTCGGCGCCGTCGACCTCGACGGTGCTGTGTGCCGCGGTGGAGCGGAAGTAGGAGCGCCAGGCGGGCTCGCCGTGGTAGCAGTACGTGCCCGGGTCGGCGAGCACGTCGACGCCGGCGTATCGCACCTCGACCGCGAGCGCGTCGGCGTGCGCGTGCGCCGCCATCGACCCGAAGCCGTGCGGCCCGCCGTCGCAGCGCACCCACAGCTCGGGCGTCGTGCCGCGCGGCGTCCGCAGGATCGCCAGGCCGGCGTCGTGGAACACATCAGGCCGCGTCGTCGGGCGGTCGCCACGCGGGCCGGCGCCGGTCAGGGCGCCGGCCAGCGCTCCGACCGCGACCGAGAGCACGGTGGGGGAGGTCGCGGGCCACCACACCGGCGCTCCGGCGTACGACGCCCCCGCGCTGAGCAGCTGGGCCCACGCCTCCTCGGGGCCGGCGTCGGTGCCCGGGTCGCGGGGACCGTCGACCACGAGCGCCCGGCCCTCGTCGCCGTCGCCCTGACGCGGCGGCCGCCCGGTGGCGTCGGGAAGCGCAGCGGCGGCGTCGAGCATGGCGGTGAGCAGCGCGGTCGTCGGCTCGTCGAGCGGGTGGGCGGCGGCCTCGGCCTCGACGGCCGCCACGAGGCCGAGCTCGGCGACGAAGCGGTGATAGTCCGTCGCGAGCTCCCGGTTGAGCCCG
Organism: Nocardioides eburneus; assembly: GCF_040838215.1. Taxonomy (NCBI): domain Bacteria; kingdom Bacillati; phylum Actinomycetota; class Actinomycetes; order Propionibacteriales; family Nocardioidaceae; genus Nocardioides; species Nocardioides eburneus. Next base: position 20,023 of record NZ_JBFPJR010000047.1, read on the forward strand.
TCGCGGTCGGTGTTGGCCCGCAGCGCCCGGCCCAGCCGGGCGGCCGCGTCGCGCCGCCAGGCGTCGCTCTCGGCGAACCACCCGAAGGCGCAGGCAGCGACCAGGCGCCCGGTCTGTTCGGCGACGAGGTGGTTGTTGCCCGACGAGCCGGTGCTGGGGAAGGCGGCGAGCCAGCGCTGGTGCCACCACAGCTGCCGCAGGGCGAGGTCGTTCTCCTCGAAGAGCGCGCCGACGCCCGGCCAGCCGTCGAGCAGCCGCCGGATCCACGCCCAGCTCGTCAGCCGCACGCCGAGCTCGATGCCGCTGGTCCAGCAGATGCCGGAGAGGAAGGGGTTGGTGCGCCACCAGTCGCGCAGTTGGGCGGCCACGGTGGCGGCGTACCGCTCCTCGCCGGTGAGCCACCAGGCGGCGGCCAGCACGGTGAGGTGGTGGTGGCGGGAGAGCTCCCAGACCTGCTTGACGTTGCCGGTGACGGCCTCGTCGCGGTGGTCGATCGCGAAGCAGAGCCGGTCCTGCGGCGCGCGCCGGCCGGTGACCGGGTCGAGGAACCAGTCGGGTGCCGCGCTGTCGGGCCGCGTCACACCGAGCACCCGCCAGCGGCCGGCCAGCACGTCGTCGGCCGCCCCGACCACCGCATCGCGAGCGGCGGCCGGCACGAGGTCGGCGGTGCCCGCGGGCAGGGGGAGGGGGCGGGGGCGGCCGACGAGCGTGGTCCGGGGCCGGGTCACGGCGAGCGTCTCGGCGGGGGCGACCCGGCGCGGTGCCCAGGCGAGGCGAAGACCGGCGTCGTGGGTGCGCACGGCGACCTCGCCCGGGCTCATCCGGCCCAGGCGGCGGGCGTACCAGCCGAGCCCGCGGCTCACGGGCGGTCCCCTGTCGGGACGACGCGCGGCGCCGTGCGGCCGGAGACGTCCGCGTCCAGGGTCGCGCGGGTGGTCGCCACCAGCGAGTCGAGCGGGATCGGCATCGGGGCGCCGGAGCGTACGGCGTCCAGGAACGCCTCGAGCATGGCCCGCTGGCCCTTGTCCTGGCCGCGCAGGCTGCGGTGGGCGTCCTTGTCACGGCCCTGCCACACCGTCACCTTGGTGAAGTCGTCGAGCCGGGCGTTGCGGCCCGCGCCGGTGACGTCGAGCGTCTCCTTCGGGAACCGACGGCTGCCCGAGGTCAGGTAGCTGACCTGCCCGACCGAGCCGTCGGCGTACTCCAGCGTCACGTGCCGGTCCTCGCCGTGGGCGATGCTCGTGACCGCGGTCGGGTCGGCACCGACGAGCGCGGCGACGGTGTCCACGAAGTGGCCGCCCTCGCCCGCCCAGCGGCTGCCCTCGCGGGTGGTGTCGAGATACCAGCTGTCCTTGCCGAGCGCGCCGGCGTTGACGAGGTAGCGGACCTGCCGCGGGCCGTCGCCCAGCCCCGCGTCCAGGCGCTGGACGAGGGGCGCGAAGCGGCGGTTGAACCCGACCATCAGCCGGTCGTTCCCCGTCTCCGCGACAGTCGCGAGGATCCCGTCCACCTCCTCGTCGCTGAGCGCCAGCGGCTTCTCGACGAAGACCGCCTTGCCGGCCTCGAGCGCCCGGCGGACGAACGCCGCGTGGGAGTGGTGCCGGGTGACGACGAAGACCGCATCGACCTCCGGGTCGGCGAGCACCTCGTCGGCGTCGGTGCTGGTGTGGGCGAAGCCGAACGCGCGCTGGGCGTTCGCCGCCGACAGGGCGCGGGTCGTGGCGACCCGGTGGAGGTACGCCGTCGGCCCGCTCGTGCGGCCGCGCCGGGCGAGATGGGCCAGGTGGGGCAGCAGCATCGAGCTGGCGTAGCCGCCGGCGCCGATGAACCCGATGCCGACGCGTTCCTTGCCGAGCGGCGCGCTCGGCCGGGGACCGGCCGGGATGACGTCCCGTCGCGGGAGGGTGATCCCGGCCGGTGCCTGGCCGCCCGAGTCGCCGGTGTGGGGGAACGCAGCGACCCGGGCGGGATCTGGGGCGGGGTAGTCGAAGAGGAACCCGATCCCCTTCAGCTCCCCGGTGCGGAGCCGCTCGTAGACCTCGGCCGCCTCCGAGACAGGGTGGACGCCGTCGACGAGACTGGCCACCTCGAG